>CAZGMH010000296.1:0-1541 GCA_964526765.1 uncultured Eubacterium sp. | reverse complement strand
AAAAAAACATCCATACTAACATCAGCAATGAATTACAAAGGAGGCTATATTATGTGTTGTAAGTTATGTAAAAAATTTTGTTGTATGGTAGTTATGGCTGTATTAATCGGCGGTGTCATTTATTTTTTGTGCAGCTTAAAGGGGGACGGTGGAAATACAGAAGGCACGCTGGTCAAAGAGATGCAGGATAAGAAGAATAAGATAAAAAATGCGTGCTGTTCCATGAAAGACCAGACGAAAAATATTGCGGATGAAGTAAAATTTGCCGCTCAGTATTCGGCGGAGGAAATGAAGGACGGTATCAAAAATACAGGAGAAGCCGTGAAAAACGCTGCTGAAAGCATTAAGGATGATGTGAAGGATATGAGAGATTCCGCAGAGTCCATTTTTGAGAGCGGAGAAAACGCATGAGTTCATCCGGGCAGACTCTTTATCTGAAAATTGAGCAGAATTGCATTGCCTGCGAGCGCAAAGTAACCCTGCAGGATATTGCGAAAATAGAGTGTACTGATGTCGGCATCCGCAGGCAGGTAAAGCAGATGGATTTCTATTATTTTTCCGGCTCGGAAAAAAGCAGTTTTGTGCAGGTATTTTCTGTTCTGAAAGTAATAGAGACCATTCATCAGAAATATCCGTCTCTGGAAATTGTGAATCTGGGAGAGCCGGATTTTGTAATCCGATATGTGCCGGAGCCGGAGAAAAAATGGCTCCAGTACATCAAAGTGGCGGTTTTGTGTGTAATCCTCTTTTTTGGCTCTGCTTTTACAATTATGACTTTTATACAGGATGTATCTGCGGCGGATGTGTTTGACAGGTTTTATACCCGGGTGACGGGAATGGAACCCGGGGGCATTACGCCGTTAGAGGTCAGTTTTTGCATAGGTCTGGCAGCAGGGATTATGATTTTTTACAATCATTTCGGGCATAAGAAAGTTACGGATGATCCGACGCCGATTCAGGTAGCGATGCGCAAGTACGAAGAAGATGTGGACACAACCTATATCGAGACAAGCAGCAGGAAAGGAAAGAATATCGATGTGGATGGATAATATAATTCTGACTGTACTTGGACTAATCTGTGGATTTTCTGTGGCGGCAGGCGTTTTTGCCCTGATTGCAAGTCTGGGGCTTTTGCCGCGTTTTGCAGGAAAGACAAGTTCGGCCGCTTATTGTATTCCACTGGAAAATGCAGTAATTGCAGGGGGAATCTGTGGCACAGTGATATCTCTGTTTACACAAATTCCTCTGCGCCTGGGAAGCTGGTTTACGGTTGTATCCGGCGTTTCCGCCGGGATGTTTACCGGGTGTCTTTCTGTGGCTCTGGCGGAGGTGCTCAATGTATTTCCGATTTTGTTTCGCAGAGCAAAATTGAAGGAAGGACTGGGAATCCTGATATGTGCCTTTGCCCTTGGGAAAATGGCAGGAGGATTATACTATTTTATTGTGCTTTATCCGTAGGCACAGGCTTAAAATGTCCGGCTTACAGGGAAAAATGGAACGCACAAAGAAAACATACAGAGAAAACGCACAGGAAAAACGCA
>CAZGMH010000295.1:0-1554 GCA_964526765.1 uncultured Eubacterium sp. | reverse complement strand
AATGCTTTTATCACAAAAGGAGTACATATATCATGCCAGTATTTGATTTTAAAAACACACCGGAGCAAAAAAACTATTCCGAATGCACTTACACAACATTTTGTTCCAATGAAAGCAGCGCTTCAGCGGAAAAACCGATTCTGATTCTGGACAACCGGGAACACGCATGGGAACACCATTCCTGCGGTGTTTTTACAAACCCCAGCAAGCGGACAACCTTTGAATTCCAGTTAGAAGAAGGAACCATCAGCGCCGATATTCTTCAGATAGATTCCCGTTTTGTCAGCCTTCTTAAATGGCTTGGCGAAAATCACATCAATGTGCGTCTGTCAGGACAGAACCGCGGCGACGGTTATGCCGTTTATAAGATTCGTGAGATTGCCTTCGGCGGCGGGACGAAGCTTTCTGCGGAAGATGGATTTCTCCAGTTTATGATTGACCGGCTTTTGGCGAGCAGCGCTCCCACAGAAGAACCCGAAGATGAGGAATCAGATGAAACCGGAGATGACATGAAACTTACCAGTTTGCAGAGCATTACGGATTTCATGACCTGTGCGGGCAGAACCCTGCCCGACAATATCCGACTCTGGGCACGGAGAAATCTCGCTGTTGCCCGCTCTCACGAGGTCACTCCCGAAGAAAGGCGCCATGCCCAGCGCGCTCTTTCCATTATGATGAATATTCAGTGGAAAAACAATTATTTTGAATCAATCGACCCCTTGGAAGCACGAAGGATCCTGGATGAAGAACTCTATGGTATGGAACGGGTCAAACAGCGCATTATAGAAACGATTATACAGATTAACCGGACACACACGCTTCCTGCGTATGGCCTTCTGCTGGTAGGTCCTGCCGGAACCGGAAAATCCCAGGTTGCCTATGCTGTCGCCCGCATTCTGAAGCTTCCCTGGACAACTCTGGATATGAGTTCCATCAATGACCCGGAGCAATTGACCGGAAGCTCCCGCATCTATTCCAATGCAAAGCCGGGAATCATTATGGAAGCGTTTTCCATGGCAGGAGAATCCAATCTCGTTTTTATTATCAATGAATTGGACAAGGCAGCTTCCGGAAAAGGAAACGGAAACCCTGCCGATGTTCTCCTGACACTTCTGGATAACCTCGGTTTTACCGATAATTATATTGAATGCATGATTCCTACCGTAGGGGTATATCCAATCGCAACTGCCAATGATAAGGAGCAGATCAGCGCCCCTTTAATGTCGCGCTTTGCTGTAATTGATATTCCTGACTATACATCAGAGGAAAAGAAAATCATATTTTCACAGTATGCCCTGCCGAAAGTCCTGAAACGCATGGGGCTGAACGAAAATGAATGTGTCATTACCGCAGAAGCTTTAGATGCCGTGATAGAGAAATATCGAAACACAAGCGGTATCAGGGATTTGGAGCAGGCGGCAGAACATATAGCTGCCAACGCCCTTTATCAGATTGAGGTAAATCACATATCCAAAGTTATCTTTGACGCGGAAATGGTGAGGGATTTGCTTTCATAAATATATGTCAGGTTTCTGTATATAAAATACGCTTTTC
>CAZGMH010000294.1:0-1558 GCA_964526765.1 uncultured Eubacterium sp. | reverse complement strand
TCAGGAGTTATGAGGCAAAATATCTTCACACAGTAAACGGAAAAGATATTTATGATCTTGGGCAGGAAATTTCCGGTATTCTGGAGTTTCAGGCAAAGGGAGAGACAGGAAGCGAAATTCATGTTTATCCGGCTGAAAAGCTGTCAGCGGATGGCGATGCGGACCAGATGGCAAAAAACTGGCTGATGATCGATAACTGTATTACCTATGTAATCGGGCAGAATGATGTGTGGGAAACCTACCGCATGAAATTTACCTATTTCGCAGGCCGTTATTTTGCAGTGGAAGGCGCCGGAAGGGAGGATACCGGAAGCGGAACGCAGATTCGAGGACTTGTCGGACACGCAATTACCAGCGCATATAAGACGGACGGACAATTTTCCTGTGATGATAAACGCTATGAGCAAATCTACGATCTGGTGGAGAAGGCTGTGGAGGCGAATATGCTCAGCGTACATACGGACTGTCCGACAATTGAGCGTTTTGCATGGCAGGAGCCGAATCATCTGATGGCGCCGTCTATTCTGTACATGAAGGACGGAAAGCTTCTCTGGGAAAAATTTTTGAAAGATATGCGTGCCGGGCAGCATACGTCCAGGGATGTATTTAAGGATATGGAGGGAAATGACTTTTATCCGGGAGATGGACTGATGCCGGCTCAGGCGCCCTGTTATCTTCCGAATGTACTGCCGGTTCCGGGGATGGGTAGCTTTTACGACATCATTCCCTGGGGAAGCACCTGTATTCTCGGTACATACTGGCATTATCTGTTCTATGGGGATAAAACGGTAATTGAAGATAACTATGAGGCGGGGAAACGGTATCTTAATCATTTAAAGACAAAGGTGACAAAGGACGGATTTATCAATCACGGGTTGGGCGATTGGGGAAATCCGGTTGGAGAATTTGCCAGAGAAAATATCGAGACGGCGTTCCTCTTTGCAGACGCAAAAACTTTGGCGTATTTTGCGGAAATTCTCGGAAGGACGGATGAGCAGAAAGAATTTCTGGCGTATGCAAAGGAAGTGAAGGATTGTTATAATGAGAAACTTCTCGTTTATGACAAGGCACAGAACCGGTACTGTTATCGCGTGTGGGGGCACGCGGATGAACTTGTCATGACACAGGCATCTCAGGCCCTGCCGTTGTATTGGGGCATGGTTCCAGAGGAGAAAGAGGCGGATGTGGCGGCAGCATTTCGCAGTATTTTAGAGAGAGACCGGTCTTTCCTGTGCGGCGAAGTCGGCCAGCCGTATGTCATCCAGTGTGCGGCAAAATATGGGATGAATGATTTAATCTGTGAATTTATCCTGAAAGAGACGCATCCGAGCTATTATGCGTTTGTTCTGGATGGAGAGACGACGCTGGGAGAATATTGGGAGACGAATCCCCGCAGCCACTGTCACGATATGATGGGACATATCATTGAGTGGTATTATAACGGCATAGCAGGAATTAAACCGGTAAAGCCGGGATTTTCCGAGGTTCTTATCAAGCCGTATCTGCCAGAGAGCATCCATGAGATGTCATGCACTTATCATTCTGCCAGCGGCCCGAT
>CAZGMH010000293.1:0-1560 GCA_964526765.1 uncultured Eubacterium sp. | reverse complement strand
ACAACTGCAGCAATCGCACAGACAAACCGCGCTGTCCTCTGCTCTCTCGGCACTCCCTCAAGACGGTCCAGCAGCATCTGATTTTTGATATCATAAGACGTATCCTCTCCCGCATAACGCGCCGAATAAATTCCCGGTTCTTTGTTGAGATAATCGATTTCCAATCCCGAATCATCCGCCAGGACAATATCATTACAACACTTCGCCACTGCCTCCGCCTTAATCAGCGCATTTTCCTCAAAAGTTGTGCCGTCTTCCACGATGTCCAGTGAAATTCCTGCCTCTTTCATGGATAATATCTCCCATCCCAAATCTCCGAGAATCTGCCGTATCTCAATCATCTTATTTTTGTTTCCGGTTGCAAAAATAATCCTTTTATCCATCCTTTATTCCCTTTCCTGCTTTTTATCTTTCCTGGGCGGCTTCGGCCCGATATACTGATATAAATTTGTTCTCAGCATACCATTGTAAATTTTTCTTTTCCTGTCAGCTTTCTTTCCAATATACCGCTCCACATCCTCATAGGAGGAAATGAGATATTCTGACCAGCAATCCAACCGGGCAAATGCCTGTCCGATCTCTTTGTACAGGGCAGGAAGCGCTTCCTTTTCCTCCAGCCGCTCCCCATATGGCGGATTTGTAATAACAAAACCATATTTTTTCGGATTCCTGAAATCGCTCACCGGACGCTGCTGAAAATGTATCAGATGATCTACCCCTGCCCGCTTCGCGTTTTCTCTTGCTGCCCGGATAATTTCGCCGTCAATATCATATCCCTGTATATTTGTCTCGACAGTTCTGTCTGCCATTTCTCTGGCTTCCTCAAAGCAATCGTCCCATAATTGTTGTTTTATCAGATTCGTCCATGTTTGTGCCGTAAAAGTGCGGTTTATCCCCGGCGCAATATTGGCTGCAATCATAGCTGCTTCTATGGGTATAGTTCCGCTTCCGCAAAACGGGTCTATCAGAATCCGGTCTTTTTTCCACGGAGTAAGCATAATCATCGCTGCCGCCAATGTCTCTGTAATTGGAGCCTTGCTGCCCAATATCCGGTAACCCCGTTTATGCAGAGATTCCCCGGAAGTATCAATCCCTATCGTCACTTCATCTTTATTGAGAAATACGCGCAAAGGGTAAGACGCGCCGGTCTCCTCAAACCAGTTCACGCCATAATATGCTTTCAGTCTCTCCACAATCGCTTTTTTTACAATGGACTGGATATCAGAAGGGCTGAACAGCTTACTTTTGACGGAGGACGCTTTTGCCACCCAGAATTTTGCATCCACAGGCAAATATTTTTCCCACGGAAGCGCTTTCACGGACTCAAACAGCTCATCAAATGTTTCCGCATGAAATCCTCCCGCTTTGAGGAGCACCCGCTCCGTTGTACGCAAATATATATTTGCCCGGCAGACTGTCTCCGTATCCCCCTCGTAAGTCACCCGGCCATCTTCCACTTTCACAATGTCATAACCCAAATCATATATTTCCCGCTTCAATATGGCTTCCATTCCAAAATGACAAGGCGATATGAATTCGTATCGTTCCATACTTTTCTCC
>CAZGMH010000292.1:0-1623 GCA_964526765.1 uncultured Eubacterium sp. | reverse complement strand
GGATATTTTTGTTGAGAGATAGAATTTACAATGGATTAGAAATGTGGTATAGTTATATCGTGAAATTTACGAAAACAGGCAGCGGCGCGGAATGTCAGAAAAACTGATTATAGCGCTGCAATAGTGAAATTTAGGGGGATCAAACATGAAAAAAATTCTTTTCGCAGCATCAGAATGCGTACCATTTATTAAGACCGGAGGGCTTGCAGACGTATGCGGGGCGCTTCCAAAACAGTTCGATAAAAATGAATGGGATGTGCGTGTGGTCATTCCAAATTATTCCTGTATTCCGGAAAAATACAGGAATCAGTTTGAATATGTAACACATTTTTATATGGGAAACGGTACTTATGTTCCGAGTAAATATGTAGGCGTCCTGAAATATGAGATGGATGGCATCACTTATTATTTTATTGATAACCAGGAATACTATGATTGTTTCCTGCCGTACGGCGATATCCGTTATGATATTGAGAAATTTACGTTTTTTGATAAAGCGGTATTGTCCATGCTTCCGCTTATTGGTTTTCAGCCGGACCTGATTCACTGTCATGACTGGCAGACAGGGCTGATTCCGGTTTATTTAAAGAATGAATTTCAGGGGGATATGTTCTTCTGGGGTATAAAGACCATCATGACGATTCACAACCTGAAATTCCAGGGTGTCTGGGATGTCAAGACAATGATGGGATTAACCGGATTCCCGAAGGAGCTGTTTACACCGGATAAGCTGGAATTCCAGAAAGATGCCAATATGCTGAAAGGCGGTCTTGTATATGCAGATTATATTACAACCGTAAGTGATACTTATGCACAGGAAATTCAGACTCCGTATTATGGCGAAGGACTGGATGGACTGTTATCAGCACGTCATTTGGATATGCAGGGTATTGTAAATGGTATTGACTATGATATTTATGACCCTTCTACGGATCCAAAGCTTTTTGTCAATTATGATAAAGACAGCTTCCGCAAGAAAAAGGTTGAAAATAAGCTGAAGCTGCAGGAAATGCTTGGGTTGGCGGTAGATAAGAAAAAATATATGATAGGCCTGATTTCCCGTCTCACCGATCAGAAAGGGCTTGACCTTGTCGATTATGTATTTGAACGCATTGTTGATGAAAATACCCAGTTTGTGGTAATCGGAACCGGAGAGGAAAAATATGAAAACATGTTCCGCTATTTTGCATGGAAATACGGTGACAGAGTTTCCGCAAATATTTGTTACAATGCTGATCTTGCACAGAAGCTTTACGCAGCGGCTGATGCATTTCTGATGCCGTCCCGTTTTGAGCCGTGCGGTTTGACACAGATGATGGCGTTCCGGTATGGAACCGTGCCGATTGTACGTGAGACAGGCGGATTAAAGGATACCGTGGAGGCTTATAATGAATATGAGAACACAGGCGACGGATTCTCATTCTCTAATTACAATGCGGAAGAGATGCTCAATGTAATCAACTATTCCAAGAAGATTTACTTTGAGAGAAAACGCCAGTGGAATCAGATGGTAGACCGCGGTATGTCAAAGGATTTCTCCTGGAGGGTATCAGCCGGGAGATATGAAGGATTATATCGTTATCTGCTTGGTATGTGTTAAAAAATATGGGGGCTGTGCGAAAA
>CAZGMH010000291.1:0-1643 GCA_964526765.1 uncultured Eubacterium sp. | reverse complement strand
TCCTCCAACTGTCGGTAAGCTACTTTTCCAACTAAAGTTTTGGGAAGCTCACTGCGAAATTCAATCTCCTTTGGCAGCGCGTATGCAGCAATGCGCGTTTTGAGATGTTTCATAATCCGGTTTTTGCAGGCAGAATCCGGTGTTACTCCGTCTTTTAAAACAATATATGCTTTGATGCGTCTGATTCTGCGGGGATCTTTTACCCCAATAACGCAGCTGTAAGCGACTTCCGGATGACTGTCAATGGCATTTTCCAGTTGACCGGGATAGACATTATAGCCATTTGTGATAATAATCCGTTTAATTCTCTGGTGGAAATAAATATAGCCGTCTTTGTCCATATGTCCCAAATCTCCGGTGTATAACCAGATGCGTCCATCGGGGAGCTGCCGGAGCGCTTCGGCTGTCTCCTGCGGATTATCCAGATATCCGAGCATGACAGTAGGACCGGTCAGAATAATTTCCCCCTCATCGCCCCTGGGGACTTCATCATCCGTCCCGGGTTTTACAATACAGTAATTTGTGTCCGCAAAGGGAAGCCCAATGCTGTTTTCACGGTAGCTGGCGAGCGGGGTCAGGCAGCTTGCGGTCACACATTCTGTCAATCCATAACCTTCACGAACCTGGATTTGAGCGCCGTGCTCCTTTAAAAAGGTATCCACCTTTTTCTTGAGTTCCACTGACAGGGAATCACCTCCGCAGTACATGCCCATCAGATGACTCAAATCCGCATGTTCCAGTGTCTTGATATGCAGCAGCGCCTCAAAGATAGTAGGCACTCCGGCAATGAAATTTGGTTTCTTTTTTATCAGCATTTTTGCATATGTTTCATTTGTAAAGGTCGGCATGAGAATACAACATGCACCGTGAATCAGGACGGTGTGAAGATTGATACCGAGGCCAAAGCCGTGGAAACAGGGCATACAGCTAAGCATTTTGTAGCCACAGCGAAATTCCACGCCAATGGCATTTTTAGCCTGCATTGCACAGGCATTGAAATTTAGGTCGGACAAACAGATACCCTTCGGTGTTCCCGTTGTTCCGCCGCTGTAGAGAATAACGGCGGTCTTTAAAGGATTATAAACCGGTTCCGGAAGAGGAGCAGAGGCATCCGCCTTATTTAAAAATGTCCTCCAGAGAAGCGCATGGTCCGTATTCGGAAATTTCAGATAATCCTTTCCTTTTTTGGCCGTATAAACGGTTGAAAGGATGGGATTCAGTTCATCCTGCATTCGTGTTACAAGAATTGTTACAGGATGCGGCACGTCTTCCAACGCTTCCTCCACTTTTTCATAAAAAAGATCAACGGTCAAAATAGCCTTGCTTTTCGAGTGATTCAAATAAAAAGAAATCTCCGTGCGGGCAGAAAGCGGGTGAATCATATTGGCGATGGCGCCAATGCGGTTCAGTGCATAGAAACAGTGCAAGGCCTGGGGTGTGTTTGGCATACAAATAGTAACCCGGTCATTTTCTGTGATACCCAGGGCAAGAAAAGCCCGGGCTGTTTGTTCGATTTTTTGTACAAAAGCCCGGTAACTTGTTTTTCGTCCATAAAATTCGTAGGCAGGTTCTTTCGGATACTGTCCGGCAATTTGTTCTACCATCTGGAACATGGTAAGCTCCGGGTATTCCAGATGGTTTTG
>CAZGMH010000290.1:0-1666 GCA_964526765.1 uncultured Eubacterium sp. | reverse complement strand
TATCATATCCACTAAGCTCGAAAAAATCTCGCTAAGTGGCCAGGTATTAGTTCTGCCAGGCTCGTAAAAACCTCCCCAAGCAGAAACTATTATATCAGAAATCCATTAAGGAAAGAAGGTATAACCTATTAAGATTTTTTTAAGACAAAAAATGAAATAACAAAATATGCTCCCGGCCGGTAACGGGCTTTCATTGACGCCTGTTTAACCGGAAGGAAGCATATCTTTTCTTTCATATCTTTTCTTTCATATTTTATTTTCTTTTTGCTGCGTGAATAAAAGTGAGAACCGTGACCGCAAGGGCAATAACCAGAGCCAGCGTAAACCTCGGAGTTACGGATGCGGAGCCGGAAACAGCGCCCGCTATGGACGTTAATACCGGCGTCGCAAAGGTTCCCAGATTTCCGATTGCCATAATCATTGCCGTCCCCATGGTTGCCTGCCGCGGCGTACAATCCTGCGATGCTTTCAGCATACACTGCGGCATTGCAAAGCTGATGGATGTTCCCGCCACAAAGCATCCAAGGCAAAGGACAGCCATATTACCGGAATGGCTGATGACCAGAAATCCGATACACATGGCCAGCGCCCCCACCGGTATAACATAATCCTTCAGAAAACGGTAAATTTTCCCAAACAACAGCCCTGTCACAGTGCCTCCTAATAAAAATACCGTCGAGGCGTTCCCCGCTGTCGCCGCATCTCCCAATCCCCTCTCTGTGACCAGCATACTCAGGTTCGTCGGACCCATATTAAACAGAAACAGAAAAACACACGCGATCACAGAATATGTGAAAACATGCGGGCCAAATTTCCGGGATGGCCCTGCGGATATTTGCTTATCCGGCTTTACCTCGCCGGATTTCATCTTCGGGATAAAAAGAATCGATAAAACAAGTCCCGGAAGGACAATAAGATATACAAAGTAGTTATACTGCCAGGCGGCAGCCGCCAGGAAACCGCCGGCCAGCGTCATGAGCATACTGCCCAGATTCGAGACGCTCGTAGCGTTTCCCATCATAGCAGCCCTTTCTTCCCCCTCAAAACAATCCGTGATCAGGCTGTAAATCATCGGCACGATCAATCCGATTCCAAATCCGATAATTCCTGCCCACACAAATAAAATGTATATACTGCTATGTATCATCACGGCCAGCACGCCTCCGGCCGCCACAAGCGCGCTTCCGGATGCCACAAGATATTTCTTTGGGATTTTCGCAGAAAGTCCTGCGGCAAATAAGCTGACCACAACAACCATCAGACTTGGAAATGTCATCAGGTATTGAATCACTGCTGCCGGAACATCCGGGAACGCTTCACTTGCCCCGGACAATGCCGGCGCAATGCCGTTTGTTCCCATTTGCACCAAAGCCAACGATAAAACAGAAATTTTCAATAATCCTTTTTTCTTCATCTCTTCTCCCTTCTCCGGTATATGTCCAAAACAGTTTCAGGGGAAAAAGGCGCTTTGTCCCCAGTATCTGTATAAATTATACCTTATGCCGGATTTTTATAAATGCTGTTTTCGAAGAAAAAAGGTTCATTTCTTTAGATGTTTTTCAGCTATTTCCAGCGCAATATCCCCGTCAGAAAAAACCTCCCGGGAACTTTGTTGTCCCCAGGAGGTTTTCATACAGCGAACACTTATAATGCATTAATATCTTCG
>CAZGMH010000289.1:0-1679 GCA_964526765.1 uncultured Eubacterium sp. | reverse complement strand
ATTAAATAGATGGAATGATTGTAAAGGAGCTGTCGCTTTTATGCGGCAGCTTTTTTTCATAGGAAATTGCTTTGCAATATTCCTATGAAAAAAAGCCCTGCGGGCAAAGGATGCGCACTCGTGCATAGAGGATAAAGCCGCTAAAGCGGCTGCACTCGGCGCGGCAAGAAAAGCTGTGCTTTCAAAATTTTGTCCGCGAGGGTGTGCGAAGCACAGTTTTCATGTTTCATAGGAAATTGCTTCGCAATATTCCTATGAAAAAAAACCTGCGTAACTGCGCACGGCAGGAAGACCCTGTAAGAAGAAAGGGTTATGGCATGGGATTTGCATATATAAAATGGCAAAGGCAGCTATTTTTATATAAAGGAGAGATTACGTATGGGATATGCACAGGGAGCATTGCGTATGAAATCCGGATATACGTCAGAAAAGCCGAAAATACCGGAATATCGGGCTTCTTTGGCAATTATGGATACATTTTCCGGAGCATTCTGCGGTTATTTTGGGATGGAAAAAAATCAGGCGGAAGAAAAAAAGCTGCGTCAGGCTTGTTATGAAAAAATGAAATACATTGTTGCAGAATTTCCGGTTCTGTTGCAGGACATGACACGGAAAGAAGCAGGTGAATCAAAAGCGCCGGGGTATCTGTCAGGCATTGGGAAAGAGCAGAAATATTTGACGGGTGCGGAGAAAGGGCAGGAGTATCCGGCGGGAATGGACAAAGAGCAGGATTGTCAGAAACTGGCTGTGATTCTTGCAGACATATGCGGGTTGTCAGAAACAGAGGCGATGACGGTTATTATGCCTGCCTGGTGTAAATATATGCTCCGGCACAATCTCGCCGGGCAGGTTGAATTTGCCAGACAGGTCTGGAATGTGGAGGAGACGGAAATTCCCGATATTACGGCGGCTCAGGAGGGAATTGCGCGGTTTCAGGATTTTATCTGCCGGTGTGGCCTGGCTGTGACGATGAGGGAACTGGGGATTCGGTATTTTGACAGCGAAAAGGCGGCAAAAAGAACAGTCGATATATGTGGTTCCTTCGATACCATGGGTACCCTGGCAGAAGTTCAGACAGTCTATGAGCTTGCCAGAGGATAGGAGGATGCAATGAAAAAATATGATTTCGGCAGGAAACATTGGATGATTATTTTTATCTGTTTTTTCCTGTTTATGCTGACAAATGCGTGTACATCGGATGGAGAGAATGTAATTTTGCCCAAGCTGGCAGCCTATCGTGACTGGGATTACACAAAGGTGCTGCTTCTGGCAACGGCGGCGGGCTGTCTGAGCGTTTTCGGTTCCGTTGTTATAGGGCGTATCTGCGAGCGGAAAGGTCCCAAATTTACAATTATTCTGGGACTGCTTTTGAGCGCTGTTTCTGTCTTTTTATACGGCGCCGCCCCTGCAATGTGGATATATGCAATCGGTCTGTTTGGGGCAGTCTGCTGTGGACAGGGGATATCATATTTCGGGGCAAATGCATTAATCGCGAACTGGTTTCCGCGAAAAAAGGGGCTTGCGATGGGAATTGTGTCGGTTGGACCGCCGGTTTCCACAATTATTATGGTTTCTGTTTTGACATTTTTGATAAATTCCTTTGGTTTGTGCGGCGGCGTCCTGACGATAAGCGCAGTGCTCGTGCTTATGGCGGTGATCTGTATCTTTGCGGTCCATGA
>CAZGMH010000288.1:0-1684 GCA_964526765.1 uncultured Eubacterium sp. | reverse complement strand
TGGTCTCTCCCGGAAGGTCGATATTTGTCTTTAATCCAAAATTAAAAAGCTGCTGGTACCTGCTGAAATTCGCCGCGCCGATTTTATAGGACATCTGCATCAGGGAGTCGTTACAGGAATCCTCCAGCGCTCCCGACAAAGTCTCCGTGCCATGCCCGGCCCGGTTTACGCAATGGATATGATGGCCCGATATCAGTTCTTCCCCGTCGCACACAAAAGTCATATCTTCCGTCAGGGTCCCGGTATCCAGGCCGCTGGCTATCGTAAAGGGTTTTGCCGTGGAACCGGGCTCATAGGTATAAGTGATGCAGAAATTCTGCCATATTTTATTCAGGGCATCTAACTGTTCCTCCTCTGTCATCGCTTCGATTTCCGCATCTGAATAATATTTTGTCAAATCCCACGGGTCGCTCAGGTCATAGTTGGGGTAGTTTGCCATAGCCAGGACTTCCCCGCTGTCCGGATCCATCATCATGACCGCAATATGTTTTGCCCCCTCGCTGTCGCCGCTTTTCATCGCATCGTTAAACTCTGAAATCTTTTTCTCCACGATGGACTGCAGATTAATGTCGATTGTGGATACAACTGTCTGTCCGTTTACCGGATTTTTTACATTTACCTCGTAGTTGGAATCAGAATTGAGATAACCATATTCCCTTCCGTCTGTCCCGTTTAAGGTAGAATTGTAATAATCCTCGATGCCGCCTATCCCTTCATTTCCCGCCGTCGTAAAACCAATCAGGGCGCTTGCCAGGGAATTATACGGATAATTGCGCACATATTCTTTTTCAAACCATATGCCTTTGATATTCTTTCCTGATTCCTCATCATTTTGAAGCTCCTCAAAGGCTGCGATCTCCTCATAGGGAAGCTTTTTGGCAAGTATATAATATCTGCCGTCCTCATGGGCGGCAATATACTCCCTGATTTCCGCCGTATTAAGGCCGAAACATGTTTCCAATGCTGCCAGCGTCGGTTCCAGATAATCTTCCTTTGAGGTAATCACACTGCAATCTAAAATGACATTGTAAACGTCTGTGCTGGTGGCCAGGACAGTTCCTTTCCGGTCTACAATGTCACCTCTTCGGAACGGTATCGTCTGACTGCTGTATTCCTGCTGATTTAAAACGATTTTTTCATACCGCTCCCCGCTCTTTAGTTCAATATATGCCAGGCGTCCGATGAAAACAAGCAGGATTCCGACGATGGCAAAAAAAAGAATAAATAATTTCTTCTTCATCCGAAGCAGAAATTTATATGTCTTTTTCTTTTTTCTGACTCTCATAATACATCCGCCGCCCTCTTAATTCGATGGGATATCTTCATACTGGTTCATATAATCATTGTTCTCAACAGAATAATATTGAATCTGCTCACTGGATGGATACGCCAATCCCATTGCCGCCGCCGACGCTTTCACTTCATCCAGGTTCATGGTTGTCTCCAGTCTTTTCTCCGCAGCCGTATTATCCGCTTTCACTTCCGAGATCTGCGTTTCCAGGGATGCGATATCGGACATCCGCGTCGTGATATCTGACTGCACATGAATGAATAAAATACAGACTGCAAAGCAAAGAACGGTCGCCAAGGTCAGGAAAACGACATAGCCTGTATTCATGGACATTGCACGCTGCTGATTTCTCTTTGCAGCATATTTCCGGCTTCTCTCCCGCTCAAGCTGTTC
>CAZGMH010000287.1:0-1726 GCA_964526765.1 uncultured Eubacterium sp. | reverse complement strand
ATCCTCAGTGTCGTTTTGTTCGCGGTATATACTGTCATAGGGATATTCTTTACAG
Source organism: uncultured Eubacterium sp. (assembly GCA_964526765.1). Classification (GTDB taxonomy): domain Bacteria; phylum Bacillota; class Clostridia; order Lachnospirales; family Lachnospiraceae; genus Eubacterium_I. Next base: position 1,671 of record CAZGMH010000287.1, on the reverse strand, counting down.
ATAATACCGGAATTGTTTATATCGCCATAGCTTATGCCGTTCAAACGGTCGGAATGTCCGCTTTGTATTCGCCATGTACGACGCTGGCCCTGAGCAAGCTTTCCGGAACTGTCCGCATAGATGGAAGCGCTGTCTTTAATACTTTACGGCAAATTGCGAGCGCACTGGCAACCACGCTTACCGTACTGCTCTATACCCTGGCGGGAAGCGACATCGGGGCTGTTCACGCCGTATACATATTTTACGGGATCATTACAGCCGTCATCGTCATAACCATCCTTTTTTATCTTAAATATGAAAAGAAATGCTGAAAAATATGGCAGGGAGGTTGAGATACTTGGAAGAAAACAAAAAAAACAAGGATGCGCTGAAACTTGGAAACGAACTGATGCTCAGGAGATATCTTTTTAATAAAACGAAGGCCAACCGCCGGATCAATGAGGCGGATTATATTGTGCTGCATATCATCCGGGATGAGGGAAAAGAGCAGGAAATCTATCAGGGGAAAACATATCTGAAGGATTTATCCGAAAAAACAGAACTTACGATCCGCCAGACTTCAAAACTGGTGAGCAGGCTTAACGAGCAGGGGCTTGTAAAGTGGTCCCACGATGGGGACGGCAAGGAAGGCACTTACGTTACCATTACCGACCAGGGAATCAGACTTCTGGAACAGCAGCAGGATATTTTTAAGGAATACTATGGAAATGTCATCGAAAAATTCGGGAGAGAAAACCTGATCGAACTCCTGAATCTTATGAAACAGCTGGAAACAGTTATGCGCGGCGAACGGGAAAGAATGGAAGGGGAAGAATATGCTGACAGAGGAAATGGATAAATATACCGATAAAGCACAGAAAATATGTATGAAAAACGACAGTATTGCGCCCCGGCTATATGAAGAATATGGCGTAAATCTTGGTCTGCGTGACGAGAGAGGAAACGGTGTGCTTACCGGACTTACCAAAATATCAAAAATCACGTCTTCTGCGCTTGTAAATGGACAGAAAGTTCCGGCAGATGGAAAACTCTGGTACCGGGGTTATCAGGTGCCGGAACTGATTCGCTCATTAGGGGAAACAGAGCCGGGATTTGAGAAAATTGCATACCTTCTTTTGCTGGGGGAATTGCCGGATGAAGGACAGCAGGCAGAGTTTAACCGGTTTATCGGAGAATGCCGGACACTGCCGACGAATTTTACGAGGGACGTCATCATGAAAGCGCCGACGGAAGACATCATGAATTCCATGACAAGGAGTATTCTGACTTTGGCCTCCTATGACGGGAAAGCAAAGGACACCGGCATTTCCAATGTAATACGGCAGAGTATCCAGCTGATCAGTGAATTTCCGCTTCTTGCCGTATATGGATATCATGCATATAACCATTATGAAAATCAGAAAAGTATGTATATCCATCAGCCGGATCCAAAGGTTTCTACTGCGGAAAATATCCTGATGCTGCTCCGGCCGGATCAGAAATATTCAAAAGTGGAGGCAAAGGTACTTGATACGGCGCTGATCCTCCACATGGAGCATGGAGGCGGAAATAATTCTACCTTCACGACAAGGGTGGTAACGTCCGCCGGTTCAGATACCTATTCGACGATTGCGGCCGCGATGTCATCCCTGAAAGGCCCAAAGCATGGCGGGGCAAATATCATGGTCATGG
>CAZGMH010000286.1:0-1743 GCA_964526765.1 uncultured Eubacterium sp. | reverse complement strand
ATGCCGGAGTTAGAAACGAGATATGGATATCTCACGGTTATACTCATCAGTCTTGGAGTGATTTTGATAGAAATTGTCCTGCTGAAAAAAAGAAAAACCTTGTGAATCCTTCCGGAACTATTGCGAAGCAATTTCTTATGAAAAAACACGTTTCAGAATGCGCATTTCTGAAACGTGTTTTTTTGTGACACTAAAACTTTTCAAATATCATTTTCTATCGTACATGATAAACTATTCTTTTCCGCTCCAGCAATAGGTGCACAGTTTATCGGGATCAATCCCGATGGACTCAATCATATCATCCAAACGATGATAGCGCAGGGAAGTAAAATTCAACTCTTTACAAATATCATCCAGCATTGCCTGATAACGCTCCGTATCTGGATCTGCGTACTCTGCAAGAATATCCGGATCATTTGCCTTTTCCTCTCCTTCACGCTTTAAAATCACTCTTCTGGCAATCAAATCCAATTCCGAGTCAGAGCGGGAAAAATTCAAATATTTGCATCCAAACAACAGCGGAGGACACGCCGGACGAATGTGTACTTCCGCCGCTCCGTTTTCATACAGATACTCTGTGGTTTCCCGAAGCTGCGTTCCACGGACAATAGAATCATCTATCAAAAGCAGCTTCTTATCCCGAATCAACGCATCCACCGGAATCAATTTCATTTTCGCAATCTGATTCCTTTTCTCCTGGTTTTGCGGCATAAAAGACCTCGGCCAGGTCGGCGTGTACTTGATAAAGGGTCTCGCAAACGGAATCCCGGAAGCATTCGCATACCCAACAGCATGGGCAATGCCGGAATCCGGAACACCGGCCACATAATCCGGCCTGGCATCATCCCGCTTCGCCAGCAGTTCCCCGCATTTGTAACGCATCGTCTCCACGTTCACCCCTTCATAGGTTGCATTCGGATAACCATAATACACCCAGAGGAAGGAACAGATTTTCATCTCATCTCCCGGCGCGCTGACTGTTCTTATTTCCTCCGGCGTAACAAAAACTATCTCACCCGGTCCCAGCTCCTTACAGGTCGTATAGCCCAGATTTGCATAGGCAAAATCTTCAAAGGAAATACAATGAGCTCCCTCCTTTTCACCAATAAACAGCGGCGTTCTTCCCATCCGGTCTCTCGCCGCAAAAATACCATATTTTGTCATAACCATCAAAGTCATGGAGCCATCAATGAATTCCTGGGCGTATTTAATCCCTTCGCTGATACTTGGCTTAGCATTAATCAATGACGCCACCAATTCTGTCGCATTAATACTTCCGCCGCTCATTTCCAGGAAATGAGCATGTCCATTATTAAAAGCCTGTTCCACCAATTCATCCTGATTATTAATTTTTCCAACGGTGGTGATTGCAAAGCTTCCCAGATGCGACTGGATCAAAAGCGGTTGAGGTTCACTGTCCGAAATACAGCCGATTCCCATATATCCTTCCAGGTCCTTTAAGTCACGTTGAAATTTTGTCCGAAACGGAGAATTTTCGATATTATGAATTGAGCGGTTAAACCCGTTCTTACCATAAACTGCCATGCCGCCCCGGCGGGTACCGAGATGAGAATGATAATCAATTCCAAAAAACAAATCAAACGTACAATTCTCTTTTGCTGCTACACCAAATATTCCACCCATTGTGATCTCCTTTTATATCTGTCAATATCTTCTTACCGCAATTATGCGAAAATTTACCAGAACTATAATAACACAAACTACCCGGTATCGTCATTAAAT
>CAZGMH010000285.1:0-1777 GCA_964526765.1 uncultured Eubacterium sp. | reverse complement strand
GGCTGCTTTTCTTTACATCCTGCACCTTGCTCATCACATCTAAAGAAAAGGCATCAATCCTCAGGGAAGGGAGGGAAACATTGATCTTCTTTTTACTGCATTCATCGATCAGGAAATCAAGCAGTTCCCCAAGCCGGGAATAATCGCTGGAGCTTAAGGAGCTTAACGAAATCTCTTCATATCCGGTATTTTTCAGCATTTCGAGCGCGTATTCCTTAAGCCTTTCCGCCTCCCGTTCCCTGACCGGCCGGTAAATCTGTCCCGCCTGGCAGAAGCGGCAGCCGCGGATACAGCCGCGCTGTATTTCCAGTACGACCCGATCCTGCGTCACCTGAATGAACGGAACGACCGGCGCGAGCGGATAATAAGCCTTCGTCATATCGGATACAAGTTCCTTCAAAATAGTATCAGGCGCTTCCGCGTACAGCTTCTTTCGTCCCGAAATCGTTCCGTCTTCGTTGTATACCTCCTCATAAAACTGCGGCACATAAATTCCCGGAAGCTTAGAGGCGGACTTTAAGAAATCGAGTCTTGTACCGTCTGTGCGCTTATGCTCCAGATACAAATCCAAAAGCGCCCTGTACTGCGTTTCCCCCTCCCCGACATAAATCAGGTCAAAAAAATCCGCGATCGGTTCAGGATTATAGATACACGGGCCGCCGCCGATCACGATCGGCGTCTCCTCTCCCCTGTCCTTAGCCAAAAGCGGAATCTGCGACAAATCAAGAATCTGCAGGATATTGGTATAACACATCTCATATTGAAGCGTGATTCCCAGGAAATCCATTTCCCTGACAGGCTCCTGCGATTCCAGGCAAAAAAGCGGGATCTTTCTCTCCCGCATAATCCCGTCCAAATCCTTCCACGGGGAATAAACCCTCTCGCACCACACGTCCTCCCACGCATTGAACATGCCGTATAAAATTTGAATTCCCAGATGCGACATACCGATTTCGTACACATCCGGGAAACACATGGCAAACCGTACCTTTACCGCGTTTTTATCCTTAACGACACTATTAACCTCATTGCCGATATAGCGTGCCGGTTTCTCCACCTGCATCAGAATTTCGTCCGATAAAGCTAATTTTCTCATAATCCTCAGATTCCTCTCCGTCGTAGAGATGAAAAGCGTCCGCCACAATCATCTCATGAATATCGTTCGTACTGTATTCACCGATTTTATTTCCGTTCGTATCGAACACAAGAAAACCGACAAACAAAAGGATCGCAATAATCATCCGGTATTTAAAAGTACCCGTATAGCCCGGTTCCCTTTCGTACGGGAGCTCATACGGAAGGAACGCCTGCTCCTGCCCTTTTGCCACATCGGGGCTGTATTTCCCCTTATCCCAAAGCGGCCTGCTGTCCCCGTACAATATTCGCTCCCTTTGTCTGACCCTCATACGGTTATCCAGATTTTCACGCCGTATGTACTGTACCAACGCCATCTTCTTTTCGACCGGCATGCCTGCTTTCCTTTTCGCCGCTGTTTTACTCTTTTTATCAGGCATATTGTTCTCACGCACTGTCCTTCACATCTTTACCTGATTGTATGAAAAAAGAAAGCAAAAAAGAACGGATAATTCTATATTCTATCTCTGTGCCAGCTCCGTCGTAATTTCTTCCCATGTAATGTTTTTTTCAGCCATCAGAACCATCATATGGTACAGAAAATCCGAAATTTCATACTTCACTTCGTTTTCGTTCGGATTCTTGGCGGCAATGACGATTTCCGTCGCCTCCTCGCCAAGTTTCTTTAAGATTTTATCAATGC
>CAZGMH010000284.1:0-1793 GCA_964526765.1 uncultured Eubacterium sp. | reverse complement strand
GGCTTTGAGGTGACGGTGCGGGACCGCAGGGTGTCGATCGGGGTAATGGACTTTGTCCATCCGGAAAAAATGTCCCCCGAAAAGCAGAAACTGATGCATGAGATGTACCGCAGTATAGCGGAAATGAAGCAGAACTATGATCTGTATGTCTATATCTGCAACATGGAAAACGCTTCCAACAATACGACGCTCCGCCTGAACTGGAATGTGACTTTCGGCCTGGGGGACGACGCCCCCTGGTTTGCGTCTGAAATTCCGGTTCTGATGATCAGCACGGCATATCCGTATCATCTGTTTGACGCCCCGATGATAGGGACCTATATCAACGCATACAGCGGCAATGCGGAGTTCTGCGACGCCGTCATGGAAAAAATCATGGGGCGGTCCGGATTTTACGGCGTCAGTCCGATCGATCCGCTCTGCGGAAAAAACTATATCTGATGGGAGTGAGTAAAATGAAAGCAGTCATTTTTGATCTGGACGGAGTGCTGGTATTTACGGACAGGTTCCATTATCAGGCATGGAAACAGATGGCGGACGGGATGAATATATATTTTGATGAGACGATCAACAACCGTCTGCGCGGGGTCAGCCGGATGGATTCACTGGAGATCATTCTGGAGAGATATACGGGGGAGCCTCTGAGTGAAAAGCAGAAAACCGCGCTGGCGGAGGAAAAGAACCGTACATACAGAAAACTGCTGGAGACCATGACTCCGGCGGACGTCTCAGATGAAGTGAGGGATACGCTGAAAGAACTGCGCCGCAGGGGCTATCAGCTCGCACTGGGTTCCTCCAGCAAAAATGCCGGATTTATTCTGGAAAAAGTGGGTCTGGACGATGTTTTTGACGCTGTTTCAGACGGCGCGAATATCACCAGGTCAAAACCGGATCCGGAGGTATTCTTAAAGGCGGCGGAATTTTTGGGCGTAGAGCCGCGGGAATGTCTGGTCGTGGAAGATGCGCGCGCCGGGATCGACGCCGCAAAGGCAGGCGGTATGAAAGCGGCGGGACTTGGCGAAGCAGGAGATTATGAAAAAACGGATTATCCCATGGAAAAATTTAAGGATTTACTGGAAATTTTGGATTGATTTTACGATGGCTCCTCTTTATTATTTGAACCGGATTGTTCTGAAATTGAACGGTCCGGTTCGTTTTATTTCCGGATGATATACAAAACGGTATTGTTTTTACAAATATCATAATTTATAATGATATCAGGGTCAAAGCGTCATGAATGACATGCCCGCATATCAATACATGACTTTGAAATCCGGATATTATCAGGTGTAAAGGAGCAGAGCGTATGGGGAAGAATAAAACCTTTAACGTAACCGGCGTGTGCATACCGGATAAGCATTATATGGCGGATATCAGTGAAAGACTTGAAAAAATTACGGTGCGATTTATAGAACCGGGCATGTATTTTACGATGAATCGCGCCAGACAGTTTGGAAAGACCACAACGCTCTATCTGCTTGAAAAATATTTGCAGGACAGATATCTGGTAATAAGTCTGAGCTTTGAAGCCGCCGATGATCTGTTTGTTTCCCGCTATGCTTTTGCAGCGGGATTTGTGAGAAGAGTTGGGAGAAAGCTGTCACAGGTGAAAGTGGAAGATGCTGTTTTCAGACAGTGGAATGAGCCTGTCTCAAGAGAATTCCCGATGGAGGAGCTGAGCGATAAAATATCTGCCCTGAATGAGCTGTGCGGGAAAAAGATTGTGTTGATGATTGACGAGGTGGATAAGAGTTCGGATAATCAGATTTTTTTATCTTTTCTTGGAATGCTTC
>CAZGMH010000283.1:0-1800 GCA_964526765.1 uncultured Eubacterium sp. | reverse complement strand
ACATTCTTATGTAAAATACGAGTTGATGTATCAAAAACGACTTATTATCAGGAGATGTTTTTATGATTAGTGCAAATAATGTTACTTTACGAATCGGAAAAAAAGCGCTGTTTGAGGATGTAAATATTAAATTTACGGAGGGCAACTGCTACGGTCTGATCGGGGCGAACGGAGCCGGCAAATCAACATTTCTGAAAATTTTGAACGGCCAGCTCGAACCGACCAACGGCGACGTATCCGTCACGCCGGGGCAGAGACTTTCTTTCCTGCAGCAGGATCACTACAAATATGATGCTTACACCGTGCTTGACACCGTTATTATGGGAAATAAGCGCCTTTATGAAATCATGAAGGAAAAAGACGCCATCTATATGAAAGAGGATTTCACAGACGAAGACGGAATCCGTGCAAGTGAGCTGGAAGCTGAATTTGCAGATATGGATGGATGGAATGCGGAATCCGATGCCGCTACTATGCTGAATGGTCTTGGCATTGATACCGAATATCACTACAGTATGATGTCTGACTTAACCGGTCCCCAGAAGGTCAAAGTTCTGCTTGCCCAGGCGCTTTTCGGCAATCCCGATATTCTGCTTCTCGACGAGCCGACCAACAACCTGGATTTGGATGCAATCGCATGGCTGGAAGAATTTTTGATTAATTTTGAAAATACGGTCATTGTCGTATCCCACGACCGTTATTTTCTGAATAAGGTATGTACCCATATTGCCGACATCGACTATACAAAGATTCAGCTTTACGCCGGAAACTACGATTTCTGGTATGAATCCAGCCAGTTGATGATTAAACAGATGAAGGAAGCGAACAAGAAAAAAGAGGAAAAAATCAAAGAATTGCAGGAGTTTATCTCCCGTTTCTCCGCAAATGCTTCCAAATCCAAACAGGCGACATCCAGAAAGAAAGCTCTGGAAAAAATTCAGTTGGATGAAATCAAACCGTCCAGCCGGAAATATCCATATATCGACTTCCGTCCGGGCCGCGAAATCGGGAACGAGGTACTGACCGTAGAGGGATTAAGCAAAACCATCGACGGCGTAAAGGTTCTGGACAACATTTCCTTTATCGTCGGCCGGGAGGACAAAATCGCTTTTGTCGGCAGCAACGAGCTTGCCAAGACTACTTTATTTAAAATTATTACCGGAGAATTGGAGCCGGATGAGGGTACTTACAAATGGGGCGTAACTACAAGCCAGTCCTATTTCCCGAAGGACAACACAAAAATCTTTGATACCGATCTGATTATTGTAGATTGGCTGACGCAGTATTCTGAAATCAAAGATGCCACTTATGTCCGCGGATTCCTGGGACGTATGCTTTTCCCCGGTGAAGATGGCGTGAAGAAAATGCGCGTCCTCTCCGGTGGTGAAAAGGTACGTGTCCTGTTCTCCCGCATGATGATTGAGGCGTCCAATGTTCTGATTCTGGATGAGCCGACAGACCATTTGGATATGGAATCCATCACCGCATTAAATAACGGTCTGATTAAATTTCCGGGGGTACTGCTTTTCGCCTCCCGCGACCATCAGATCGTGCAGACTACAGCAAACCGTATTATCGAATTTATGCCGAACGGTTCTATCATCGACAAGATCACAACTTACGATGAATATCTGGAAAGTGACGAGATGGCAAGAAAACGTCAGGTTTACACAATGGCAAAATCTGATCAGGAAGATAATTAGGGAAACTGCTGCCCATGATTGACAAATGCTGCTGTATGTTTGATTTACACAAATCATTCATGCGGCGGCATTTTTATGTCAGACTGATATTTCATCC
>CAZGMH010000282.1:0-1824 GCA_964526765.1 uncultured Eubacterium sp. | reverse complement strand
GCGTATCGCGGCAAACCGGATCATCCATGAAGGATACCGGATCACAAGAGAGCACGGACATTCGTATACCGGAAAAATACGCGGCTGACAGCAGCGTACCATCCATCGGCAATCCTGAGGGATGAGACAAAGATGGAAGAGGCGAAAGAGGATTTGGCGGGAATATTGGAGAAGTACCGGAAGGTGTAGGGAAGGAAGAAAGTTTTTAACAGAAGATAGAAGATTTCCTAATAAAACAGTTGCAAAAATAAATATATCCCTTGAAAGCCCATGATTAACATACTTTCATGGGATATTTCTATTGTCTAAAATAGAATCTGAAAAAAGTTTGTTAAAAAATATAAGTAAAAAAGTAAAAAAAATATTGATAAAACAATGGAGCAGTAATAATATTTTAGTAGAGTGAAAAGGGGAAGGAAAGCTGTATCAGGTTGAAGATTTATTTAATAGCAGAGAAGTTTTTGCGGCAAAGCTTGAACAGATCATGCAATCAAAGGATTACACAAAAGCAAAACTGAGCGCGGAAGCCTATATATCCAGACCTACCCTGGATAAAATTTTATCTGCTCAGGTAACAAATAAAATAAATTTTGAAAAACATGTCAGTAAAATTCTGGATTGCCTGCAGGTGACACCCGATATGATATTGGGTAATATCCGCAATCCCTACAATAAAATACGGCATCTGAAAAACATGGTGCATATATCGGAAAAAGAAATATCAGAAGGTACAGGCATTTCAATATCCAGGTTAAATGAAATAGAAGCAGGTGAGAATGCGACACTGGAGGAATTAAGGGATATAGCATGCTGCTGCCGAACAAGTGTCAGAGCCTTGCTTGGAACAGAATATTTTGAACCTCCTTTCAGCCAGCATTATATGTATTGTGCGAATGAGTGGATCAGTGGATTTTGGGGACGAATCGGGGTATCTCTTTCATCGGAAAAGGAATGCCGCTGGTATCCTATCACAAAAAGGGTCAGACAACGTATATTGAACAGCGCTGAAGAAAAGTATATGGTTGTTCCGTGTATGAATAACAAAGTATTGGTATTAAATATGTCCGAGGTTGATAGTATTACTCTTCTGGACGATGACTGTGATCTTCCATATTCGGTCATAATGGATGAAAAGGCGGGGGATTCCGGAGAAATTCCGCTGGCGGTTTATGATGCTTTATCAGACTGGCCGGATGGTGGTGATCTCTCCCCTAAATTAAAAAGACTACTTGATAAACTGGCTGAGAAATACAATTGGAATGATGATGATATCATGGAAATGGTTTGTGGGGTTACGATATTTTTTAAAGAAAAAACAGATCATTTTTTCTGGGACACAAATTGGCATCAGACGGTTGCGGATATTATTCCCATGTTGTATGAGTGGGGAGAAAATGATTCATCCAGTGAGAGAATGTTTTTTTCAGATTATGACGGGGCAGAGCGGATTATCAATATAAGTAAGACGGCAATGATAGAGCTGCCGCTTGTCTTGACAGAAAACATGATCTGTGAGGCATATGAGGAAATGCTAAGTGATGCGGAGAATGCAGAATAAGAGGTTTGGAAAATAATGTTTCTGTGGTGTTGATATTGTCAGAGGCATAAAGTATACTGTTTTCAGGCGGCAAATACGAAGGAGAAAAAATGATAACGTATCTTGATTATAATGCAACATCACCGATTGAAGAAGATGTTTTGGAATTTATGACGGATATTTACAAAAATAATTTTGGAAATTCCAGCAGCCGTACTCACGTGTATGGAAATCAGGCAAAAAAGATTGTCAGTGATGCCCGGAAGATTATTGCAGATAGTCTGGGA
>CAZGMH010000281.1:0-1843 GCA_964526765.1 uncultured Eubacterium sp. | reverse complement strand
CCAGAAGCTTTGCCATCTTCTTTACAATCTGTACCGATTTGCAGTAATACATAGAAGACAGGAAAGCGTCATCCGTATTCCCCTTGAAGCTGGACGGCGTCATACCGTCTAATGCCAGCCAATCCCCAAAGGTAAATGCAAAATCATACAAATATTTCCTTCCCCGCGCCTGGTCCTGACGGTCGATGGAGTCCACCCAATCTTTCATGAGCGGGTAAAACATCTTTATCTCCTCCGCGTCCCCATAATATTGGTACAGCATATCCGGAATGAACGCGGCGGCGTCTCCCCAGATACTTCCCGCTATCTGGTCATGCCCCGGATTCGGCAGGTAGTTTGGCATTCTTCCCCCCAAAATAACCTGTTCTTCCCTCAAATCCTGCAAAAATTTGTGATAAAATGCCCGGGTATCCATATGATAACTTGCTGTGGGCGCAAAAACCTGCGCATCTCCGGTCCAGCCCAGCCGCTCGTCCCGCTGCGGACAATCGGTAGGCAAATCCATAAAATTCGATTTCAGCCCCCACAGTGTATTTTCATATAACCGGTTTACCATATCGTTTGAAGTTTCCAGATACCCGGTCCGCTCCATCTGTGAATGCAGTACCAGTCCCCTGAAATCTTCTTTTTTGATATCCCCGGTCCAGCCTTTCACACGGACATAACGGAAACCAAAATAAGTAAAATGCGGGCATACTGTTTCTTCTTTTCCGTTTGATATATAAACAAACTGAGATTTTGCCGTCCGGTAATTATCATTGTAGAAATTATTATCCTGCATAATTTCTCCAAAATCCAGCACAATTTCCGTGCCTCTCGGCTGATTTACGTGCATTTCCACCAGACCGGCAAAATTCTGGCCAAAATCAAGCACAACCTCCCCGTTTTGCGTATCCAGTATTTTCCTGACCGGCAATATCTCATGCACGCGAATCGGAAGGCTGCTTCTGTCAGCCAGATGAGCGATATGCAGCGCCCTTGTTTCCTCCCTGTTTTCGGGATGGCAAAGCGCTTCAACAGGCTTCAGGTTCCCTTTATTTTCTTCCCCCGCTATCCGGTCGATGTACTCCCCGTCATAAATACCGGACTCCATTATGGCAGACGGGTAATACTGCCAGCTATCGTCTGTCACGATCGTTTCTTCCCGCCCATTCCCATACAGCAGGTGCAGCTCCGCTATGACCGCCATGCGGCTGCCATATGTATTTTCCCGCGGGGGCATACCAAACCTGCCCATATACCATCCTTTTCCAAGGCAGATTTCCAGCGTATTCTCCCCCTGCCATAATTCTTCCACCGGGAAAGTGATAACCTGAAGGTATTTTTCATAATTATTGATATAGGGCGTCAGATACTCATCCCCAAGTTTTTTCCCATTCACGCATGCCTCAAACAATCCCGCCCCCGCCACGTACAGGCGGGCGCTTTTTACCTTGCCTGATACCTGAAATCTGCGCTGCATAACCGGATGGCAGTCATCCCCTTTTTCAGCTGCTATAAACTTTGCATTCCAGGGTTCGTCCATTTTTCCGGTCTCAAAGTAAGCCGGGGCGCTGACCGCCTCATCGCCCTGATCGCCGACAACTTTTACGCGCACATAATAGACCGTGCGGGGCTGCAGTTTTATATCGAGTATTTCGCCGCCCTGCTTTAAATCTTTCCCTTCTTTTCTGTACAAAATCAAATCAAAGGATTTTGTATTGCTCACCTCAATCCCGGCAGATATCTGTTTCCGGCTCTTTGTCCCCGTCACTTCCCAGGAACAGGATATCTTCTGATACAAAAAGCCGACAGGATTCGTGATTCCATTTATTTTTACGTTTTGAATGATCATACTATTTGC
>CAZGMH010000280.1:0-1863 GCA_964526765.1 uncultured Eubacterium sp. | reverse complement strand
GAGGATGATAAATGAATCCCCCGCGGAAACCGTGTTTTGAGTTTACCTCAAACCATGAGTTTTGCGGGGGCGTTTTAATTACTTAAATATAATTTTTCGATAATTCTTTTTGCCGCGGCGCAGCACAAAATCCTCTTTGCTGATATCTTCCGGTGTGTAAGATGCGGTAATATCAGCAATTTTTTCGCCGTTTACGGATACGCCGCCCTGCTGTACGGCACGGCGGGCCTCGGAACGGGAGGCGCACAGACCGGAGGATACGAGAAGTCCCATAATGTCAATCTGACCATCACGAAGGTCTGATTCCGTAATTTCTGCTGTCGGCATATCTGCCGCGTTTCCGCCGGAAAATAATGCGCGGGCGCTTTCCTGGGCTTTTGTTGCTTCCTCTTCACCGTGAACCAGCCTGGTCAATTCAAAAGCGAGAATTTCCTTTGCGGTATTTAGCTGGCTGCCCTCCCACTTGTCCATCTCATCAATTTGCTCCAATGGAAGGAACGTAAGCATACGCAGACATTTTAATACATCTGCATCGCCTACATTTCTCCAGTATTGATAAAACTCGAATGGGGAAGTTTTATCCGGGTCAAGCCAAACGGCTCCGGACTGAGTTTTTCCCATCTTTTTGCCCTCCGAGTTGAGCAGCAGGGTAATTGTCATGGCACAGGCATTTTTACCCAGTTTCCGGCGGATTAATTCTGTACCGCCCAGCATATTGGACCACTGGTCGTCGCCGCCGAACTGCATGTTGCAGCCGTACCTCTGGAATAATTCATAAAAATCATAGCTCTGCATAATCATGTAGTTAAATTCCAGGAAGCTCAGTCCTTTTTCCATACGCTGTTTGTAGCATTCGGCAGTAAGCATACGATTTACGGAAAAATGAGGACCGATGTCACGCAGCACTTCCACATAATTCAGTCCCAATAACCAGTCGGCATTGTTTACCATCAGAGCCTTGTCATCGGAAAAATCGATGAAACGTTCCATTTGCTTCTTAAAACACTCACAGTTGTGTTCAATTGTTTCCCTGGTCATCATCTGGCGCATATCGCTGCGCCCGGATGGATCGCCGATCATAGCCGTACCGCCGCCGATTAATGCGATTGGTTTGTTGCCTGCCATCTGGAGACGCTTCATCAGACACAGAGCCATGAAATGCCCTACGTGGAGGCTGTCTGCCGTCGGGTCAAAGCCGATGTAAAAAGTAGCTTTTCCGTTGTTGATTAAATCTTTGATTTCTTCTTCATCAGTAACCTGGGCAATCAGGCCGCGGGCTACCAGTTCGTCATAAACAGTCATTTTCATAATCTCCTTTTTCATATTTTGTTGCGTGAAATGTTTTTGTAATTGATATTATTTAGCCGTGAGCAGATGGGTGCATGGCAAAATTGTATCAAAAAAACCGCCCTTATTAAAAAAATAAGGACGGGGATGATACCGCGTGTTACCACCTTAATTTGCAAACTGCTCACACAGCCTGCCTCTGTGAGTATCGTACAATACTCATGCAGGATAACGGCTGCATACCGGTACAGCCTACTGAAAAAATGTTTTGTTCGGTGTACAGCTCCTGAGGGTATTCAATATAAGTTTTCCATGCGCCTCTCACCAGCCGGCAGTTCTCTGTATGTTCCGCTTATATTTACTTGTCTCAGTCATTGCTTTTGGCGTTTTTATATGGACATTATTATAGGAGACTGAAAAAAAATTGTCAATCAAAAAATTTAAACATTGTGATTGACATTTTTCTCCTGCTAGTATATAGTAAAAAAAACTTCTTGAGGGAGTAGTTCGCGCAGGAAAAAGCGTGATTTGTCAACAAACCCGGTGATAAACACCTGGCAAATCTTAAAGAATGAG
>CAZGMH010000279.1:0-1868 GCA_964526765.1 uncultured Eubacterium sp. | reverse complement strand
CCTGTCGGCGGAAGACGTGGAAGCGCTGGAGAAAGTATTGAAGGATGCTTTTTGACGTCCGAATCCTTATAAGAAATGAAAACCCTGCGGCAACGGTGTAAAACAAAGAAGTATCATTGGCTTATGGAAATAAATTCCCAAAACCAATGATGCTTCTTTTTTGTTGAACAGGAAGCGGTATTAATAAAAATAGTGGAACCAGTCAAAATCCGCGTGATTTGTGCTGTCTGTGCCGTTTGCACTTGCATACATACCCATATAAGCCCCGGTAAATCCGCCGTTGACGGAGGAACTGAGCAGCGCTGCGTCCAGTCCATCAATCGCACAGATCATTTCTGTCTCGCTGTATCCGTAATAGAACGCATAGGAGGAAACGTTACACTGCGCAGAGAGATAAATCCGTTTTGTGTTCTCAATCGGAAACTCTTTCAGAATCGTGTATACGCCATGCTCTGATTTTGCGGCACGAAGAATCGTCTGCCCGTTCTTTTGAGCCTTCGTAAATATGTAATTGAAGCGGTCGTCCTGAAGTAATACCAGCCCCGCTTCTTCCTGTTCGGCGGAAGGGGCAAATTCCATAGCTGTTTTTGTCTGGCAGAGCTTGTGCTGCTGCCTGCGTCCGACGAAAGCGGGGGAACTCTGGGTTGGGGATAATGGTCCGGCGGCGCCTTTATAAATGGCAGCCGGCAGCAGATGAATCCGAAGAAATCCCTCTCTGGCTGTCAGCGAATAAAATGGTGTCACAGGCGGGTGAATCGTGTTCCACATCATCGCCAGCGTATCGCTTTCAAAATCGTCGTTCGGGTCGGAAAGGGGCACATAGGACACGGGCAGATGGGGAAGCCGTTCTTCCATATTGACAAGCCCTGTTTCATTGTCGATCATGAGCCATCCGTCATCTGCCCAGAAAACCGGAATCAGGAAGGTTTCCCGTCCGAGATTATAATGGAAATTGCCGCATCGGTTTGAAGCCGCAATGTCTGAATCACTGTCATAAGGGCGCACTGCCAGCAGAACCATCCACCATTCTCCGTTCTGGGTTTCGACAAGATCCGCATGTCCGGTGACGGAAATTTCCCTAAGCGGTGTGAGATGGCGGTGCGTGAGGATCGGATTGCGGGGACAGATTTCATATGTTCCGTCAATGGTCTCACATCTTGCCATCATAACGCTATGGTTGACAAAAGTTCCGCCCTCTGCAACCATCAGATAGTAATAACCGTCTTTTTTATAAATATGGGGAGCTTCCAGCCATTTATTCCTTGATGTAACGCCATCCCATATGACATGGCGTTTGCCTTTAAACTGGAAAGTCTCCCTGTCCAGCTCACATAGATAAATACCGTGGTGTCCCTCGTATAATGCTTCCGGGCAGATAAAGTTGCCGACATACCACAGAGAACCGTCATCATCAAAGAAAAGGCTGGAATCAATACCGTCAGCGCCCTCCACGAAAACCGGATCACTCCACGGACCGGCAGGGTCTTTGGCGGTGATGATATAATTGTCTCTGTCCACCTCCCGGCCGCCGGAAACAAAGGTGTTGATGATATAGAAAGTGCCTTCATGGCAGCGAATTGTCGGAGCCCACAATCCGAGGGATGTCTCACAGTCCCTGTAATCAAGCTGATCCGGGCGCTCGATGCCATGTCCGATCTGCTCCCAGTGCACCAGATCACGGCTGTGGAAGATTGCCAGTCCCGGATAGTAGGCAAAGGTAGAAGTCACCATATAGTAGTCCTGGTCTACCCGGCAGATGGACGGGTCTGAGTAAAATCCGGGAAGTATCGGGTTTTGGAACGTTTTCCTTATCATATTGTTATCCTCCTGTATTTATTGGGATGAAGCTGCATCTTCTTCCATGTAGC
>CAZGMH010000278.1:0-1919 GCA_964526765.1 uncultured Eubacterium sp. | reverse complement strand
TCCGACATCCGGCTGTCCCGCAGAAGCATCGGTAGCAATCATCCCAATATGCATCAGCTCGCTGCCAAAATAGCTTCCTTTTTCCCTGCCATCCTCCATAATATGATAGCGGAAATTTTCGTCCAGTCCCTGAAGATATAATCTTCGATATTCAACGTTCACATCATTGAGCACCTTATAGCAGGCGGCAATCGCCTGTTTTTTATCCTCGGAAACAACCATCCATGCGGCAAGATTTCCCTCAAAGGGACTTAGCAGGCGGTAAAATGTACCTGTATGAATTAATTTCCGGTACTTCTTCACAAAAGCAATCTGCTCCCGTACCTTTCTTCGCTCCTCCCCGGTAAGCCGGGCCAGATCAAGTTCATACCCAAACGCTCCAAAATAAGCCACATCTCCCCGCATTTTTATCGGCGTCATTCTGCCGAGCTGGTGATTCGGCGCAATGGAAACGTGAGCTCCCATAGAGCTGACCGGATAGGCAAAGCTGGTTCCATACTGGATTTTCAACCGCTCTGCCGCATCGGAATCATCACTGGTCCATGCCTGAGGTGCATAGTAAAGCATTCCCGCATCAAACCTTCCGCCGCCGCTGGCGCATGACTCAAACAATATGTGCGGAAAAGCGGTAATCAAACGCTCATACAGATCATATACTCCGAGAATGTACCGATGGAAAATCTCTCCCTGCTGTTCTGCCGGATATGCTCTTGAATAACACTCGGTAATATTCCGGTTCATATCCCACTTGATGTAAGATACTTTTGAATCCGAGAGAATTTTTGCCACCAGCTCATAAATGTAATCCACCACTTCTTTTCTGGAGAAATCCAATACATACTGCTGCCTTCCGTGAGACTCATGGCGGTTCGGAGTGCTTATGATCCAATCAGGATGGTTCCGGTACAATTCGCTGTCCTTGTTTACCATTTCCAGCTCAAACCACAACCCGAACTTCATTCCCAATGCCTCAATGCGCTCGGAAAGCCCCTTGATTCCGTGGGGCAGACGGTCCGTATTTGCCCACCAGTCACCGAGACCGCTCGTCTCCCCGCATCTGCTGCCAAACCAGCCGTCATCCAATACAAACAGCTCCACGCCGTCCTCTTTTGCAGTTCCGGCAATCTCTACCAGCTTATCTTCATCAAAATCAAAATAAGTTGCCTCCCAGTTATTCAGCAATACCGGGCGCTCCTTATCCCGCCATTCGCCCCGTGCCAGCCGTTTCCGGTATAAACGGTGAAATGTCTGGCTCATCCCATTGACTCCCCGGTCAGAATAGACAATCACCGCTTCCGGCGTCTGAAAAGTCTCCTCCGGCTTCAGACGCCAGGAAAATCCATGAGGATGGATCCCCATCATCATTCTCGTCACCTGAAAAGTATCCACTTCCGCCTGCGCAAGAAAATTTCCGCTGTAAACAAGTGAAAATCCAAGAACTTCGCCCTGAAATTCATCTGCGGTTGGACGTTTCAGCACAACAAAGGGATTGTGCATATGCCCGGAGGCTCCCCGCAGGCTGCCCACTGACTGAATCCCCTGCTGCAGCTTCCTCGTTTTGACATAACGTTCCCTCGCCCATGCACCTGAAAACTGGATCCATTCATAGTCTGCATCCGGCAGGTCCAGCGACATACTCATAGCTGTCTGAAGCCAATACGCCTTTGCCCCCTTATTTTCAAACCGGACGCTTCTGGCAATCGCATTCTCCCCTGCGAAAATGGTATAAATCAAAATCACTTCCAGACCAAGCAGTTCATCCCTCAACCGGATTTCCAATGTATCGGCTTCCGACGCATCCTCTGTATATGTTGCCGGCAGCCCGGAAAGCTTCGGTTTTCCCTGATAAATGCAATGGGAAACATACCGAAAGTCAGTGACCGTGCTGCCGTTTTCCTGCAGCGCTTCTACTGCCGGCA
>CAZGMH010000277.1:0-1930 GCA_964526765.1 uncultured Eubacterium sp. | reverse complement strand
TGACTGACCACGGAAGGAAGAAAATATTCTCCCTTTAATGGGTTAGATACGAGCGCTTCATCCAGAAATGAGGAAAAACGCTTATTTGCTTCTGTAATAAAGCTTTTCGTAAACCCCCAGAGATTCATGGATACGATTGTATTGCCATCAATATCCGTCCAGGTATTGCCTTTATCCTCGGTAAAATGAATGCCATTCTCGTATTGCTCGATCTGTGTATGTTCGATTACGCTTATCAGATTTGAATCAGCGTCAGCGGTACAAACCCCCCGGGCGACGGAGCCGTTTTCAGTAACGGTATTTTTCAGAAGATACCCTACCATACAGTAACGGTATTTATCATCATCTGAATGGGCGGACAGGTAATCGTAGATAAGGCGGAAGCCTTCGACGCCGTAATAATCATCTGCATTGATAACTGCAAACGGTGCGTCGATCAGGCTGCGGGCAGCAAGAATTGCATGGCAGGTTCCCCACGGTTTTTCGCGTCCTTCCGGTACGCTGTAGCCATCAGGTAAATCTTCCAAATCCTGATAAGCATAAGATACATCCATATAGCGGGAAATGTGGTTTCCTATTTTTTCTTTAAAGATATCTTCTATGGAATGTTTGATGATAAAGATTACTTTTTCAAAACCGGCGCGCCTTGCGTCATAGAGGGAGTAGTCCATAATAACTTCTCCGCGGCTCCCCACAGGATCAATTTGCTTCAGACCACCATAGCGGCTTCCCATGCCGGCTGCCATAACTGCTAAAATTGGTTTTTTCATTAAAGATACATCCCCTTTTCGCATCATTATATTATTTTTTTATTATAAGTGTTAATAATAAGAAACGCAATGAGATAGTTATTATTTTTATGTGAAAAGGGTTGCATTTAGTTGAAAAAAGAGGGAAGATAACAATGAATTTGGAAATAAAAACGGGAGAGAATAGAGAAAAAATGTTAATAAAAAACGGTCAGGTATTTTGTGAAAATGGTATATTCCAGAAAAGAGATATTGACTGTGGTGAACACATTGTTCAAATAGGAAAGCTGGAAGGTCCTGCCGATTTGGATGCACAGGGAAAGTATGTGATTCCGGGGCTGATAGATATTCATTCTCATGGGGCGGTAAATGAGGATGCCAGCGATGGAAACAAAGAGGGGCTTTTGCAAATGTCCCTGTATTATGCGGCAAAAGGGGTCACTTCCTGGTGCCCGACGACAATGGCTCTGCCGGAGGAGGAATTGACCCGGGCTGTGCGGGCGATTCGTGATTTTTCGCAGGCTTCACACATGACACAGGGCAGCGAGGAGAATCCTTGTGTATCAAGAGGCGCTAATTGTGTCGGTATCCATCTGGAAGGCCCGTTTTTGAGTTATAAGAAGCGCGGAGCACAGCGGGCGGATTATTTGAGAAAACCGGATTTCAACATGTTCATGCGCCTGAATGAAGCCAGCGGAGGCATGATTCGCCTGGTTACGGCAGCCCCGGAGGAAGATAAGGACTTTTCCTTTATCCGCAGGGCGAGCGGTATTTGCAGGGTTTCACTGGGACATTCCGCAGCTGACTATGAGACAGCGAGGGCTGCTTTTGATGCGGGAGCCTCCCATGTGACGCATTTGTTTAACGGAATGAACAGAGTGCATCATCGGGAACCGGGAATTATCGGAGCCGCTTTTGACACAGGCGCTACGGTAGAGCTTATTTGTGATGGGATGCATATCCATCCCCCGGCAATTCGTATGGCTGCAAGGCTGTTTGAGGACAGAATGGTATTAATCTCAGATTCCATGAGGTGCGCAGGGATGCCGGATGGATGTTATGAATTGGGCGGACAGTCTGTGACGGTGAAGGAGGGAAAAGCCATCCTGGGAAATGGCACGCTGGCAGGCTCCTCGATTCATTTAATGGATGCGCTGCGTAATGCGGTTCGTTTTGGAGTA
>CAZGMH010000276.1:0-1937 GCA_964526765.1 uncultured Eubacterium sp. | reverse complement strand
TGCCTGATATGAAGTATTCAGAAAATGGGATTCAGTATCATCTTGGAATCAGAGACGGAGATGTAGGAAAATATGTAATTTTGCCGGGTGACCCGAAACGGTGTGCAAGGATAGCGGCTTATTTTGATGATGCAAAGCCGGTTGCCGACAGCCGTG
Organism: uncultured Eubacterium sp.; assembly: GCA_964526765.1. Lineage (GTDB taxonomy): Bacteria > Bacillota > Clostridia > Lachnospirales > Lachnospiraceae > Eubacterium_I. The sequence continues at coordinate 1,781 of CAZGMH010000276.1, read as the reverse complement.
AATTTGTCACCTATACCGGATATCTGGACGGGGTAAAGGTCAGTGTGACCTCCACCGGAATCGGCGGCCCGTCTGCCTCGATTGCGATGGAGGAGCTGGTGCGCTGCGGGGCGGATACTTTTGTGAGAATTGGCACCTGCGGCGGGATGCAGACAGAGGTAAAGAGCGGGGACCTGGTTATTGCCACCGGAGCAATCCGCATGGAGGGAACGAGCAGGGAGTATGCTCCGATTGAATTTCCGGCTGTGGCGGATTACAGGATTGTGCAGGCGTTGGAACAGGCGGCAAAGCTGCAGGGGCATCCGTACCATATCGGAGTGGTTCAGTGTAAGGATTCCTTTTACGGTCAGCATGAACCGGAAATTATGCCTGTGAGCTATGAGCTGTGCCACAAATGGGAGGCATGGAAACGACTTGGCTGTCTTGCTTCGGAGATGGAATCCGCGGCGTTGTTTGTAGTGGGAAGCTATCTGCATGTGCGTGTCGGCTCCGTGTTCCTTGTGGTGGCAAATCAGGAGCGGGAACGTCTCAATCTGGAAAATCCGGTGGTGCATGATACGGAAGCGGCTATTGCGGCTGCCATAGGCGCTATTCGGGAATTGATAAAAAGAGATGACTGTTAATTAATTCGGGGGAGGTAACAGAAGATGTCGCATTTTATTTATGTTCTGGAAATCATCGGAACAGTGGCTTTTGCGTTTTCCGGCGCGATGATGGCGATTAAAAAAGAACTGGATTTGTTCGGCGTGCTGATTCTGGCGGTTATTACCGCTGTGGGCGGCGGCGTAATCCGGGATGTCCTTCTGGGATGTACACCGCCCCAGGTATTCCTGAAACCCAGCTATGTAATTGTAGCTGCGGCAGTTTCCATTGTGCTGTTTATCTGGGGATACAGACGGCATGGACAGCTTGAGAGCGCCACCATCGCCAGGGTGGAAAAAATTATGCTTTATGCGGACGCGGTCGGTCTGGCAGTATTTTCCGTTCTGGGGGTCAAGGCGGCTTTTGAAGTGTTGGAGGAGAGAAATATATTTCTGTCCATATTTGTCGGTGTAGTGACCGGCGTAGGAGGAGGCGTGCTTCGGGATGTGCTTGTCGGTCTGAAGCCATACATTTTTGTCAAGCATGTATATGCGCTGTCCTCCATAGTCGGCGCAAGCCTGTGTACGGTTTTATGGTGTGTCTTAAACAGTGAGGCGGGCCTGATTTTAGGGGCCTTAGCGGTGGTAATACTGCGGCTTCTGGCAATTCATTTTCAGTGGAATCTGCCGAAGATAAAATTAGACCATGAAATGAAAATATAAGGGCAAAGCAGCTTTCGGTAATAAAATTATGTATATGAAAAAAGAAAGAAGGAAAGTAAAATGAAACAGTCAATCAATATAAATGGAGCTCCGGCAGCGGTGGGACCATATGTACACGCAGTGAAAACAGGGGAACTTATTTTTATCTCCGGCCAGCTCGGCTTAAACCCGGCAGACGGTACGCTTCCGGAGGGAATCGAGGCTCAGACAAAACAGAGCCTTGAAAATTTAAAAACAATTCTTGAGGGGTGCGGGTCTGATTTTGACCATGTGGTAAAGACCTGTATTTTCCTTGCGGATATCGCAGATTTCGCAAAAGTAAATGAGATTTATGCACAATATTTTTGCAATGAAGTTCCTGCGAGATCATGCGTGGAGGTTGCGAACCTGCCAAAGGGAGGTCTTGTTGAGATAGAGGCTGTCGCCGTAGAAAAATAATTATAACAGAAGAATCATATAACAGCGGAATCATTATAA
>CAZGMH010000275.1:0-1973 GCA_964526765.1 uncultured Eubacterium sp. | reverse complement strand
GCTGCCCGGAAGGAAACCACTGGGATTTCACCCGGTTCAACCCGGAATTTTTCCGAATCCATGATAAAACGATCGAACGCCTGATGAATCTTGGAATCGAAGCGGATTTGATCATTTTCCACGCTTATGACCGTTGGGGATTTTCCCGGATGTCCATGGAAGACAATCTGAGATACCTGAAATATATCACGGCGCGGTACAGCGCATACCGCAATGTGTGGTGGGCGCTTGCGAATGAATATGAATTGCTCGGGCACCTGACGGCGGACGACTGGGAGCTGCTGGCCGCCGAGCTGGCTGCCAACGACCCGTACGGACACCTGCGCTCTATCCATAACTGTGAAGCTTTCTACGATTACACGAAACCATGGATCACCCATTGCAGCTGCCAGCGCTGCGATCATTATAAAACGACTGAAACAACCTCTGAACTTCGGGAAGCATATGGCAAACCCGTAATCTGGGACGAAGTCGGATACGAAGGTGATTTTCCCCATTGCTGGGGCAATTTCACGCCGGAAGAACTGACCCGCCGAAGCTGGGAGGCGCTGATACGGGGCGGCTACTGCGGGCACAGCGAGACATTCCGAAGCGAGGACAATATTATCTGGTGGTGTCACGGCGGTAAGCTGAAAGGCTTAAGCGCACCCCGTTTCCGGTTCATGAGGGATTTCCTGGACGACGTACCGGGACACGGATTAAAAGAAGGGCGCCTGCGGGACGATATCCATTTCGAATGGGATGACCAGGTTGCCGTCCCGGAAGAAGACGAGTACGCAGGGGAATATTACTTCTTCTACTTCAGCATCTGGCGTCCGCCTTTCCGCAAGATCTATATCGATGACGATACATGGTATGACGCGGAAGTCATCGACACATGGAACATGACGGTCACGCCGGCCGGACGCCACAAGGGGAAATATGAACTGCCGCTTCCCGGTACTCCGTATATCGGCATCCGACTGAAAAAAAGCGCTGACCAGTGCGATACGCCCCTGTAAACCAAAGACCCTTGCGGCATTCGCCGGACATCCTTGCGGGCATGGCTGCCCGGCCCATTGCCCGTGGAAATCAACATCGGATTTTTCCCGCACAATAAAAGATACACTTTCCGAAACCTGAAAAGTGTATCTTTTATGAAATATCAGATTATTTTTGAAGTTTTTTATATTCTGTTTCCGCCACGCTCTCCCTTTCTATCAGAGATGTTTTCAGGGCAATTTTCATATTCCCGGATCCTTTTTTCTTAATCCGTGTTATTAAAGAGTCTACCGCCGTGATTCCCAACTGTTTTTTGTCCACCCGCATCGTAGATAAAGGCGGATTCATCATATCGCACAACGGCATATCGTCAAATCCCACAATGGAAATATCTTCCGGCACTTTATATCCATATTCCTGAAAAGCTTTCATCGCCGCCGCCGCAATAATATCATTATCCGCAAAATAGGCGTCCGCCAGCTCCGGCTGATCCGACAGGATCCTGAGCATATCCCGATATCCCTGGGCGGAAGTCGGAGATATCAGGTGGACATAAGAATGCGACGTGGGGATGTCATGTGCCCTCAGCGCCTGATAATATCCGTCTGCACGCTCCTCAAAATTACTGATGGAAACCGAAGAATGCAGATATCCGATCTTCCTATGCCCCATTTTCACCAAATAGTCCGTGGCGCAGTAAGCCCCCTGATTGTTATTGATCACAATGCAGTCATAATCCAGTTCCCTGTAATAGCAGTCCAGCACAATAATGGGAATTTTCAATTCTTCAAATACGGAAAAATCTTCCCTGTCCATCTCCGTCGCAAGCAGGATAATACCGTCGCCGTTTACGGACCGCAGATTTTTAATCTGTGCCTTTCTGTCCTGCGACTCGATAAAATACTGCATATTGACAATACAGTTTTTTTCATTACACCTCTGTGTGATTCCCTCGATAACCTGGGAAAAGAACGGCGTATCCGACACGACCT
>CAZGMH010000274.1:0-1980 GCA_964526765.1 uncultured Eubacterium sp. | reverse complement strand
AAAGATACGTTAATCATCGGAGGACATGAATTTGAATCCCGGTTTATTCTGGGCTCGGGAAAATATTCCCTGGAGCTGATTCAGGCTGCGGTGGAAAATGCCGGAGCACAGATTATTACATTGGCGCTTCGCCGGGCGAATCAGGGAGGTGTGGCAAATATTCTGGATTATATTCCAAAGAACGTTACATTATTGCCAAATACATCCGGTGCGAGAAATGCGAAAGAAGCAGTCCGTATTGCACGTCTTTCCAGAGAACTGGGATGCGGGGATTTTGTGAAAATTGAGATTATGCGGGATTCGAAATATCTTCTCCCCGATAATCAGGAGACAATAAAAGCGACGGAAATATTGGCGAAAGAGGGATTCGTGGTAATGCCGTACATGTACCCGGATTTGAATACGGCCCGTGATCTCTGCAATGCCGGAGCAGCATCCATCATGCCGTTAGCGGCGCCGATTGGTTCGAACAAAGGGCTTTGTACCAAGGAATTTATTCAGATTTTGATTGATGAGATTGACCTTCCGATTATCGTGGATGCCGGAATCGGCAGACCGTCGCAGGCATGTGAGGCGATGGAGATGGGCGCGGCGGCAATTATGGCAAATACCGCGATTGCAACTGCGGGCGATATTCCGGCTATGGCGGCGGCCTTTAAAAATGCGATTGAAGCCGGGCGCGCGGCATATCTGGCAGGACTTGGGAGAGTGCGTGAAAAAGGCGGCGAGGCGTCCTCACCGCTGACAGGATTTTTGAGGGACGACGGGGAGGCTTGACAATATGGCGGAGAAAATAAATGAGAGTATTGTAACGGATGAGATTCGGGAACATTTAAAGGAGAACCGCATTGATCATATGACCTATCTGCCGGGAATGGAAATCATAGAATCAGATATTGAAAAGAAAGTGATCGACGGGATGAAAGCGTATCACTATGATTCCTGTACAGCCGCGGACGTCCGCCGGGCGTTAGCCCATGACCACATTACGAAAGAGGATTTTGCAGCGTTGTTGTCTCCGGCGGCGCTGCCGTTTTTGGAGGAAATTGCACAGCGGGCGCAGAAGGAGACGAGGAGATATTTTGGGAACTCCGTCTATATGCTGACCCCGCTCTATATTTCCAATTACTGCGAAAACTATTGCATTTACTGTGGTTTTAACTGCCATAACAGGATTGACCGCGCCCGTCTGGATGAAGCGGGAATTGAAAAAGAGCTGAAGGCAATCGCGGATACCGGGCTTGAGGAAATTTTAATTCTGGTCGGGGAGAGCAGAAAAATGTCTGATGTGGAATATCTTGGCAGCGCGATAAAACTGGCCGGAAAGTATTTCAGGGTTATCGGCCTTGAGGTATATCCGATGAATTCCGACGAGTATGCCTATCTGCACGAGTGCGGTGCGGATTACGTGACCGTATTCCAGGAGACCTATAACTCCGATAAATATGAGACTCTGCATCTGGCAGGACACAAACGCATCTGGCCGTATCGTTTCCATGCGCAGGAACGCGCATTAAAAGGGGGAATGCGGGGAGTGACCTTCGCAGCGCTTTTGGGGCTGGATGATTTTCGCAAAGACGCCTTTGCCACCGGCCTTCACGCCTATTATATTCAGCAGAAATACCCTTATGCGGAGATTGGTTTTTCCTGTCCCCGGCTGCGTCCGATTATCAACAATGACAAAATCAATCCGATGGATGTGCATGAGCGTCAACTTCTTCAGGTGGTTTGCGCGTACCGTCTGTTTATGCCCTTTGCACAGATCGTTGTGTCATCCAGGGAATGCGCCCGTGTACGGGACAATCTGATGAAAATCTGCGCGACAAAAGTATCCGCGGGAGTGGATACCGGAATCGGCGGGCATACCGGGGACAAAAAACAGGGAGACGAACAGTTTGAGATTGACGACGGGCGAAGCTTTGACGAAATGTACGAGGCGATTGTGCGCCAGGGGCTGCAGCCTGTCATGAACGACTATAT
>CAZGMH010000273.1:0-1985 GCA_964526765.1 uncultured Eubacterium sp. | reverse complement strand
AAAAATATAGTCTCTGTGAGCTTTCCTTATAAATACGGCCGCGGCTTATCATTGCAGGCCTGTACTGCCGCGCATTTCTGCATTTTACAGAAATGCCTGCTTTAATCTTACTTCTGCGACAATGCTTTTCTTCCCTCTTTTTGCACTGCCGTAAGAATCCTGCCGGAAAGTATGCCAATCACTGTTCCCGTTACCGCCCCGGCAATGAGCAGCGCCGGTACATAATACATAATGCTGAGTGTCTGAACTACGCACATCGCCATCAGCGCCTGTCCCACATTGTGTGCAACGCCGCCCGCAATGCTCACTCCGATAATCGAAAATCCTTTGACTTTCTTTAACAGCAGCATCACTGCAAAACTCAAAAGGCCGCCCGCCAGACTGTAGAGAATCGACATTCCGCTGCCAAACAGGAAACCCATCAGCAAAATCCGAATCATCGATATGACAAATACCTCGCGGGGTCTTAACAGATACAATCCAATCACGACAACCAGATTTGCAATTCCCAGCTTAATGCCCGGTATTCCAAAATTAATCGGAATCAGCGCTTCGACATAACTGAAAACCATGGCAAGCGCCACCAGGATTGCACAATAAGCAACTTTTTTTGCCATTTTATTCCTCCTTCATCAGAGTCCCATCCATTTGAATATTCCAAACAGCAATGCTGCCCGAAGCACCGTAAACCAGACCTCTGTACTCTTTAATCCTTTGATACCGGTACTGATATTTTGTTTTGGACAAATATCAACACATTTCTGACAGTGGAAACAGTCTCCCTCCAGTTCCAGTTTATGCTTATCCGGCACCTCGATTCCCGACGGACATTTCCTCGCGCCCGCTTTGCATCCCGTCAGGCATTGCTCCCGATCCCTGCGCAGAAAGAAAAACGGAAGAATCGGTATCAGGGTAAACACTGCGCCCATCGGGCATAAAAATCTGCAGAAGAACCGTTCTTCCAGACACATTCCCGCTACAATCAGCAGCAGTATGACAAGTCCCGCTGTGTAACCGCCCAGCCTGAAATTTCCCGCATGGAGCATGGAAAACACATCCCACGGACTCATTCCCTGTGTTTTTGAAAAGATTCCAAGGAAGCAGGAAATGCCGATGAAAATCAACACGCCATATTTCACATATACCAGCTTTTCGGTAAGTTTTTCACTCATGCGAAACGGCTTCTTATGCATTTTTTTACATATTTCCGTATAAGAAAAACGGAAAAAATCCCCCAGGCTTCCGAACGCACAGGCAAATCCGCAGAAAAATCTGCCGAACACCGCCGTGTACAGGCACAGCACGACCAGCACGCTCAAAAAGGAGGTGAACTGAATCTTCTCTCCGGCGCCAATCTGTGTGAAGATGTATTTTACCCCGGCAAAAGCCGATGTATAAATGGATGGCATGAGGAAAAAGAAAACAATCTGAATCTCCGCCCTCACCCACATATGTATTTTTTTTCTGTTATTAAACTTATTTCTGTCCATACTATTCCGCCGCTTCCTCCAGCGCCATCGCTGCCGCATCTTTAATTCCCGTGGAGCTGAACGTCGCCCCGCTGATCGTATCAACCTCTGCCGACTGGTTCTCGATGATCGCCGGAATAATATCCTGCGCCATGGCAAAGTACGCCCCGTCCTCTTTATCGGCGGATAAAATATTGATTTCCGTGACAGAGCCGCCGGAAATTATCACTTCCACCGATATCATCCCGCCGAATCCCTGCGCCTCTCCGGTATAAGTACCGTCCGCGTATCCCGCTGATACGTTCTCCGGCGAATCCTCCGAACTCCCGGACTGCTGCAGGCTCTGCACCTGGGCGGTGAGCCGGGCAATCTCATCGTCTTTCTCTCTGGCGTCCAACGCCATATTGTAGCCCAGCAGAATAACGACGACCATCGCCACGCTGACCAGCCTGATCCAAAACTTATTCATAACTTATCATCCATTCCCTTTGCATCCATTTCTTTTACATCCATTTC
>CAZGMH010000272.1:0-1988 GCA_964526765.1 uncultured Eubacterium sp. | reverse complement strand
TGGTAAAAGCATGTCTGTATCTGTTCGCGGCGCTGCCGCTGGAAAACGGACAGATCGGGGCATGCCTGTTCCTGGAACCGGAACCGGAAGCGGATGATACGGTTATGTTTGATTATTCTCTGTTTTATATCAATACGCTGCTGGATTATTATCAGAATACGGAGGATATCGGGACGCTTAGGGAGTTGTGGCCAACCGCGCTGAGCCAGATCTATATTGCCGAGAACAGACTGGGACCAGACGGAGTGGTAGAGGATTCGGACGTTCTGGGGTGGTGTTTCACGGACTGGAATCTGGAGCTGAACAAGCAGGCGTCCGCCCAGGGGATTTTTTTATACAGTCTGAAAGCGGCAATTGAAATTGCGGACATTCTGGGCGAAGAAAAGGAAAAGAAGCAGTTGAAGGAACTGTATCAGACATGCAGGGAAGCTGCGAACCGGAATCTGTGGGATGATGAAGCCGGGGTATATGTAAGCGGCGCAAAGAAGCAGATTTCCTGCGCCTCCCAGGTATGGATGATACTGGGAGGATGCATAGACGGGGAGGAAGCGGCAAATCTGCTGGCGCGGATCGAGCAGGACGGGCGCGTATTGGATATGGTGACTCCGTATATGTATCACAATTATATTGACGCGCTGATGTCGATTGGCGAGACAAAAAAGGCGGTGGAAAAGCTGGAGGCCTATTGGGGCGGCATGGCGTCGCAGGGGGCAGATACGTTCTGGGAACTTTATAATCCCCAAAATCCCAATGAATCGCCCTATGGAGGGACGATCGTGAACAGCTATTGCCATGCATGGAGCTGTGCGCCCGCCTATTTTCTGAGAAAGTATAAGATTGGAAGGATGGAACATGAGTCAGATTGATCTGAGGGGAAATCCGTTTTATCTGGATGATGAAGCGGTCGGCTGGGTAGAGAGTACCTTTCGAAGTATGACAACAGAACAAAAATGCGGGCAGGTATTTTGCCCGATGGGATTTAGCAGCGACGAACCGGTTTTGCGGCATCTGGTGCAGGAGATCGGCGTGGGAGGCATGATGTACCGTTCCGATTTCGCGAAAAACATCCAAAAGACGCACAGGATGATACAGGAACTGGCCGATATCCCCCTGCTTTTAGCGGCAAACACAGAGGCAGGAGGAGACGGGCTGGCTTTTGAGGGCGCTTCCTTTGGGAAGCCGATGGCGGTCGCCGCCACAAACGATCCGGAAAATGCTTACCGGATGGGTATGACTGCATGTAAAGAGGGGGCTGCGATGGGGCTGAACTGGTCCTTTGCTCCAATCGTGGATATCAACCGGGAGTTTCACAATCCAATCACGAATGTCAGGACGTTCGGGGATGACCCGGAAAAGATCATTCAGTTTGCAGGCAGATATATGGATGCTGCGGACGCCTGCGATGTGGCTGCCGCAATCAAGCATTTCCCCGGAGACGGCGTGGATGAGAGGGACCAGCATATACTGACCAGCGTAAACTCCCTGTCCGTGGAGGAATGGGATGAAAGTTTCGGCCATATTTACCGGACGTTGATTGAAAAGGGAGCAAAAACGGTGATGGCAGGGCATATTGCCCAGCCTGAATATGTAAAATATTTCAACCCGGACGCGTCGAGGGAAGAGACGCTGCGGCCGGCGTCGCTGTCAAAGGAACTGCTGACGGGACTGCTGCGCGGTAAGCTGGGATTTAACGGACTGATCAGTACGGACGCCACCCCAATGGTGGGATTTACCGCCGCCATGAGCCGGGATAGGGCGATTCCTGCGGCAATCGAGAGCGGATGCGATATGATCCTGTTCAACAAGAGCATAGAGGAAGATTATCAATATCTGCTGCAGGGATTAAAGCAGGGGATCCTGAGCCGGGAACGGCTCGATGAGGCGGTACTCCGCATCCTTGCCACAAAGGCGTCCTTGCATCTTCATACAAAAAAAGCGTCGGGGACGCTTGTGCCGGATGAGGACGCGCTGTCTGTGGTGGGATGCGC
>CAZGMH010000271.1:0-1996 GCA_964526765.1 uncultured Eubacterium sp. | reverse complement strand
CAAATATCCCGCAGACTGCTGCGGGATATTTGATGCTATCGATTATTATTGTCTGTCGTATTGGTATTATTATCTGCAGCGCCCGCAGTTCCGGCAGTACCGCTTGTACCCGTCCCATCGTTCACTGTTCCGTTGTCATTTACGGTATTATTGTCCGCTGCAGAGTTGTCCCCAACTGTATTGTTATCTGTCAGACCATCTTCAATCGCATCACCGGTATCCTTAATCGCATCGCCCGTATCATCTACGGCATTTTCCATATTATCCTTGGCGTTCTCCATCGCTTCGCCTGCGGTATCATTATCCGTATCCGCGTTGTTGTTTTTGTCCGTTGCCTCGTTTGTTGTCCCATTATTCATGTTGTTGTCCTTGTTGTTTTTTCCACATGCTGCAAAGGTCGTCAAACTCAATGCCAGCATAAGTATAAAAGCAATTTGTCTGAACTTTTTCATTCTGAAATTCTCCTTTTCATAGTTTTTTACAATTTTAATATGAGCATATTCTCAATAATTTATGCATCCATTCACTCATCATTTTCTCATATGAGGCTGAAAAATTAAGGATGCCAGATATCCAAAAATCAATGCCGCCGAAACGCCTACCGCACAGGCCGTAAATCCTCCCATGAAAAGTCCCAGAAAACCGGATTCATCCACCGCCGTTTTGATTCCTTTCCATAAGAGGTTTCCAAATCCAAGCAGCGGAACCGTGGCGCCTGCTCCTGCAAATTCTGAAAACGGTTCATAAATCTGAAGCGCTCCGAGTATCGCCCCGGAACAAACAAGGAGCACCATGACACGTCCGGGCATCATTTTTGTCTTGTCAAGCAAAATCTGTACAAGGGCGCAGATCAGTCCGCCGACCCAAAATGCAGTTATATAATCCATTTTATTCACCATCCTTTTCTGCTTCCAGCACAAGTGCATGGGCGATTCCCGGAACGTTTTGTCCCTCATTAAAACTAATTTTTGAAGTGAGCGCTCCCGTGGGAACAAATAAAATTTTTTTCAATTTTCCTTCCCGCATCATTGGCAGAAAGTGTGCGCTGAGTGTCACCGCGGAACACCCGCAGCCGCTTCCTCCCGAGCCGGTTCCCTGTTTTTGATTATCATAAATTTCTATTCCGCAGTCAGTGTGAATGGAACCGATATCCATATTTTTCTGCGCCAGAAGGTCAAGCAGGATTTCCCGTCCCACAGCGCCCAAATCCCCGGTGATGATCTTGTCATAATACGACGGGCTTCTGCCAAAATCCTGAAAATGCGCTGCGATACAGGCTGCAGCAGCAGGCGCCATTGCAGCTCCCATGTTCATAGAATCACGTACTCCATAGTCCACTATTTTCCCCGTGGTAATGCCGGATACGCGTACCTGCCAGGGGCTGCTGCCCTCTTTCTGCGAATTGATTGTCTTTAACAGTTTCATTTTTTCCCGGCTGCCAAGTACAAAGGCTCCGCTGCCCGTGACCGTCCAGGTAGTACATAGGGGTCTTTGATTGGCATATTCCAGGGGAAAACGAAACTGTTTCTCCGCACTGGCAAAGTGGCTGGATGTGACTGCCCCGGCCAAATCTGCGTATCCGGCTGCAATTGCCATAGACCCCAACGAAATGGACTCCCCCGCCGTAGAGCAGGCTCCGAATAACCCGAACAGGGGAACGTCAAACTGCTGTAATCCAAAGGATGTAGCTATGGTCTGACCCAGCAGGTCTCCGGCAAATAAATACCGCAATTCCTGTGCCTGAATACCCGCCTTACCCACCGCAATGGTCAGCGCCTCTTTTTGCAGCGTACTCTCCGCTTCTTCCCACGTATTACACCCGAACTTGTCATCTTCGCCAATCATGTCTATCTCATGCCCTAATGGCCCCTCACCTTCCTTTGTACCGGCTACGGAACCACTGCTGATGATGTATGGCGGATCATTAAATTGTAAACTCTGTTTTCCGATTTGTTCCGACATCATTTTGCTCCTTATCTTTTGGAGTTAGTATGCC
>CAZGMH010000270.1:0-2000 GCA_964526765.1 uncultured Eubacterium sp. | reverse complement strand
TCCTCATATCCGCGATAAACGGTTCCGATATTTTTTCCTGCCCGAAGCATAATAACCCGGTCTGCCCGGGCGCGCGCCTCATCCATACGCTGATTCAGCCACAAAACAGCAATTCCGTCCTCTTTTAATTTGCCGAGAATCCGTTCCATATTTTCTTTCTCACTGTCATTAATGGATAACCCGATAAGTCCGTTGCACACGACTATTTTCGCACCTTTTGCATATGCCATGACAGCTTTCACCAGAATCTGCTGATGATAATTCAGGCTTCCGGCAGGCTGGCTTACATCCAGATTCAGTCCAAAATCTTTCAGCAGCTTTTCAGCCATCATTTCCTGCTTTTTTCGGGATACCACAATATCCCATAGTTTTTTCCCGCCTCCAAAAAACAGGTTTTCCGCTATGGTAAAATCCGGCACCAGGTTATTCTCGTTCTGTATAATGTAAATACCGCATTGCTCCGGCCGGAGTATCCTGCGGGCAGGAAGTTCCGCTTCATTAAAAAAAATCTTTCCCCTCTCGAACTCGCCCCGCCCTGACAGGATTTCTCCCAATTCCTGTATTCCGCTGTCCGAAAAACCATAGACAAACAGAAACTCTCCCGGAAATATATTTAACTGGAAATCTGACAGTACATATTTTCCTGAGCGTCTCACAAAAATATGCTCCATCCGCAACAATTCTTTTTTCATAATCTCAGTCCACATAATAAGGGATTGTAAGCTCCGCCTGTGCGCCAACCCCCAAAATTGAAGAAAATGTCAGCCCGTAATTGTCACCGTACAGCATATGGATCCGTTTATTGATATTAGCCAGCGCAATGCCGCCATGCCGATCCTTTTGCATCGGCTCGTCCTCATATCCGGCAATGCGGCGTTCAATCTTTTTCAGCGTCTCCTCATCCATGCCCGGTCCGTTGTCCTGCACCTGTATCAACAGGCGCTTTTCCGTTACTGTCACATGCACCGCTACCCAGCCTCCCCTGGCTCTTTTTTCTATCCCGTGATAAATGGAATTTTCCACCAGCGGCTGCAGGCTCAGCTTCGGAATCAGGGCGCTTCTCGCCTCTTTTTCATCCGTATGGTACACCACCTCATAACGGATGCGTTCCTCAAAACGCCTCTTCTGAATACTGATGTAGTTATCCACATTGTCCAGTTCTTCCCCCAGGGATACAATATCCCCCTTCCGGCTGATATTGTACCTGAAATAATTTGCCAGGGCCTCAGACATCTCCGCCGCCTCCGGGTCATCATTGATAATCGCCTCGCTGCGGATTCCCTCTAACGTATTGTAGAGAAAATGTGGATTAATCTGGCTTTGCAGACTCAGAATTTCCGCCTTGTTTTTATCATATTCATATTGATATGCCTGCGCCCCGTGCTCCTCCTCCATCCGTCTGCACCGCCGGGACAGCTGCCGCAGCCGGATCAGACAGCACACAAGGCCGGCAGCCAATACCACTGCTGCCGCTGCCAGAATAAATAGTGATTTCATATGTCTGTTTCCATCCTATGAATATAATTTTCGATACTCCGAAGGTTTCATCCCCAGCTTCTTTTTGCACAATTTGCTGAAATATTTCACGTCGTTGTATCCCACCCGGTTTGCCACTTCCGCAATGCTCAGGTTCGTTTTCCGCAGCAGATCGGCTGCCTCATCCACCCGTTTTGCCGTCAGATAATCGGAAAAATTGACGCCTGTTTCCTTTTTGAACACTGTACTGATATAATTTTTGGACAATTTAACCTGTTCCGCCACGTCGTCCAGAGAAATGTCTTCCATATAATGTTCGTCCACATACTGACGCACAATGCGGATCGGCTGGATTTCCTGACGCTTCATCTCCTCCCTCATCAGTTCCAGAATTTCCATAACGGCATGTTCCAGATTTTTCCAGATAAGATCCACCGTATTGGAATTATCCACATCCGTCTCCATCCGTTCCAGAATCTGATGAAGCGCAGGGCAGTCCGGCATTTCCCTCCGGTATATACCGG
>CAZGMH010000269.1:0-2015 GCA_964526765.1 uncultured Eubacterium sp. | reverse complement strand
TCCATCGTAACGTAGGAAAATCCATATTCCGTCAATTTTTCTACTACTTCCATACGGATATCCGGCTGCATTAGTTTGTCAAATTCCTCCGGGAGCACTTCGATACGCGCCATCTTTCCATGAATACGCACCCGAAGCTGCCGAAATCCCATATCCAGAAGAAGCTGTTCCGCCCGGTCTACCATGGAAAGCTTTTCCTCCGTAATTGTCTCTCCGTATACAAATCGTGAGGAAAGGCAGGCAAAGGACTGCTTTTTCCATGTCGGAAGCCCCATATCCTTAGAAAGCGCGCGGATATCATCTTTTGTCATTCCTGCTTTGCGCAGGGGGCTTTTGATATCCAGCTCCGAAATCGCCTGCATTCCCGGCCGGTAATCCCCGTTGTCATCCAGATTAGAACCTTCTACGACATATGCGATATGATTTTCAGCTGCAAGTTCCAATATTTTTTCAAATAATTCCCTCTTGCACAAATAGCAGCGGTTCGGCGGATTCTGGCTGAAACCCTCTATCTTCAGTTCCTCCGATTCACAGATAAAATGACGGATTCCCTCTTTGTCACAAAACGCCTTTGCTTCATTCAATTCTCTTTTCGGAAAAGAACAGGACCGCGCCGTCACCGCGATTGCCCGGTCTCCCAATACATCATGTGCCATTTTCAAAAGAAACGTAGAGTCCACGCCGCCGGAAAAGGCAACCGCCACACTCCCCAATTCTTTTAAGTATTGCTTTAAATGTTCGAATTTCGCATTCAATTCCTGGTTCATTTGGATTTGCATTTCCTTTCATTTTATATTACTTTGGCGGCAGCGCGAAATAAATTGAGGGCGTCCCAAAATCATAAAATGACCTGACGCGCCCCCATTATATACTTACTATGATTTTCTTTTTCCGGCCGTCTCCAGGGCTTTTCTGACGGTCCCCTTGGGGTCCTTAATCAGCAGAATAATTATCCATATAACTAATGCCAATGCCACTACGGATAATCCCAAAAACAGATCATTCAACATGTCCGCCGGAGCCGGTGTAAAATACTCTGCTTTCAATTCGACATACTCAAAAACAGCATCTCCGAGCCACATAATAGAGGCGCCCCAGTACATGAAGCACAACGGAGCAAGACACATAGAATTGTCCGAACATTTATACCAGGCTGCCGTACTGATCACAGCCGCAAATACAGTAATTAGTAATGTCATCGTTTTCCTCCAAATGTTATTTTACAGCGGCGTTTTCTGTCCTGACAGGCCGTTTTACCAGGGAAGATACTGCTGCCACAAGGCATCCCCATACCGCATTTACCAGAACAATCATTGTCACGCCAATTGTTGACATCTCATGCAGCATTTCCGCCGCATCGCCCGGGTCTGCAGCCGCCGTCAGGAACGGGAACCACGGCACTACCTCTCCATGCCAGATATGTTCAAACGCCAGCAAAACCACGCCTCCCCAAAGCAGATATGCAAGCCACATTAATTTACGGCTCCACGGAATCTGAACTTTCATACTGTCCGTAAGCTCGGATGCACTGCTGCTTCCTTCCAGTTTTACACGTTCAAGCTCCTTTTTCTCGGATTTCTTTTTTGCCTGAGCTACTGCCGTTACCACAACAGCCTCCGTTGCCGCCACTAAAAAACATGCCATTTTTTATTCCTCCTATCTCATAATTTAATGTATTTATTTAACAGCCTTCACCATGAATAATGGTGTCGGATTGTAAAACATATTTATATCCCACAGACCTATACTATCATTTATCCTCTGCTTCCCGCAAGCCGCCCGGGGGGATGTTTCTATCCTTAAAATGCAGATCAATCACGGGGATTCCGATTTTTCATTTACATTCAAATCTGTTTCGTTTATACTGGTCATAAATTTACGGACTAATCATACATTTACGGAAAGGAACATTTACTATGATATTAGAAGCTTCCGATATCAACCGTATACTCCCGCACAGACCGCCGCTCCTTCTCGTGGACCGGGCTGTGGTCAATCCCGGCAACACGGTAAAA
>CAZGMH010000268.1:0-2051 GCA_964526765.1 uncultured Eubacterium sp. | reverse complement strand
TTCTTCCCTTGAGGGGCAAAAGGAGCTATAGGCGCTGACAGTATTTTAAGACTTCCATATTTGGCTTACAATTTACATAAATTTTACATTGGAATCTCCTGGATTTTACATATTTCCGCTAGAGTGGGAAATAGTAAAATTTAGGAGGTTTTGTGATGGATATTTTTTCGCTTTTATCGCTAATCGGCGGTCTGGCTCTGTTTTTATACGGAATGCATGTAATGGGGGATGGATTGACAAAGATTTCCGGAGGCAAGCTGGAAAAGATTCTGGAAAAACTGACATCGAATCCATTTAAGGCGGTATTGCTCGGCGCGGGCGTAACGGCAGTTATTCAGTCCTCGTCGGCGACAACCGTTATGGTAGTCGGTTTTGTAAATTCCGGGATTATGAAATTGTCTCAGGCAGTGGGCATTATTATGGGCGCGAACGTGGGAACAACAATCACGTCGTGGATTTTGAGCCTGTCGGGTATCGAGAGCAGCAATTTTTTTATAAAGATCCTGAAGCCTGCTTCATTTTCTCCGATTCTTGCGTTAATTGGTATTGTACTTCAGATGGGGGCGAAAAATGATAAGCGTAAAGATGTTGGAAGCATTTTACTTGGTTTTGCGGTATTGATGTTTGGGATGGATACAATGAGTTCTGCGGTGGCGCCGTTAAAGGACGTGCCGGAATTTACGAATATTCTGACCATGTTTACAAATCCGCTGCTGGGAGCGCTGGCAGGTCTGATTTTGACGGCAATTATCCAGAGTTCTTCCGCCTCCGTCGGTATACTGCAGGCGCTTTGCTCGACAGGGGCAGTCAGTTTCGGCAGTGCGGTTCCGATTATTATGGGGCAGAATATCGGTACCTGTGTGACGGCGATGATATCCTCTGTGGGAGCGTCAAAAAATGCAAAGCGCGCGGCGCTGGTTCATTTATACTTTAATATTATCGGGACGGCTATTTTTATGGCAGTATTTTATATCCTGAATGCGTTTATAAAATTCGATTTTCTGGAAGATGGGGCTACGGCTGCCGGGATTGCGGTTGTTCACAGTATTTTTAATATTGCCGCGACAATGATTCTTTTGCCATTTGCGAAGGGGTTGGAAAAGCTTGCATATATGTCTGTCAAAGAAGATTACAATGAGCGGGCGGGTATTCCGGCGGAAACAGAGGAGGAGCTGAAAAAGCTGGATGTCAGATTCCTGGACCAGCCGGGGCTTGCTATTCATCACTGTATGGAGGCAATATGTTATATGGCCCATATGAGCCGGGATGCGATGGGATATGCGATGGAGCTGCTGGATAAGTATGATGATAAGAAGGCGACGAAAGTTCAGGAATTGGAAAGCCGTATTGACCATTTTGAGGATCGGATTGGTTCCTATCTGACGCAGATTTCCAATCGGCATATGCTGGAGCATGACAGTGCAAAAATGTCCGTTATCCTGCATTGCATCAGCGATTTGGAGCGTATTTCTGATCATGCGGTCAATGTTCAGGAGACGGCTTTGGAGATTGCACAGAAAAATTTGAAAATGTCTTTTGAAGGAAATTCGGAAGTGATGTTTTTAAGAAAGGCGATTGCGGATATTTTGGACATTTCCGTGCGGGCGCTGGAAAACGGTGATCGTAAGCTGGCAAGGGAAATTGAACCGATGGAAGAGGTCGTAGATGATCTGAGCGATGAACTGAAGCGCCGGCATATTATACGTCTGAAAGAGGGCAGATGTACGGTGGAGATGGGATTTGTTCTGACCGATTTAACGACAAACCTGGAGCGCGTGGCAGATCACTGTTCTAATATCGGCGTCAGTATCCTGGAAAGCAGTGAGGAAAATATGGAACGCCATGCATACCTGAATTCTATCAAACATGAAGACACCGCATTTTTCCGGGAAAGATATGAACACTATCGAAAGGAATATTTTTTTCAATAAAATAATATGTGTGAAAAGTTGTTCTGTCGGTGCGGGGCAACTTTTTCCTTTTCAGCACAGCGCCTTTGTGGTATAATATGAGCACTTGGTGAGGTATTTTCGAACCTAGTGCGAGTAATA
>CAZGMH010000267.1:0-2115 GCA_964526765.1 uncultured Eubacterium sp. | reverse complement strand
GAAACTGGAAACCGTCAGGATAAATGCCAGAATATATCCGATGGCGCCCAGCGCCGGAATCCCAAGCAGTTTCGGTTTCATATCGGTAGTACAGATAATGCTGGAACTGATAAGCAGCGAGGCAATCAAAAAACCCATAACCAGACGGCGTACAAGGGTATCCAGCAGTTCGGACAAATCCGCTGTCGCGTGAAGATCCATATTAACGCGGGTCTGGCCGCTCATATAACTGCGCAGCAGATCCGAAAGGTAAGACGGAATCTTCAGCCCCTTTTGAAAGGCGCGGTACAGTTCCTGCCCATTTTCCTTCAATTCCTTCTTCAAATCAAAATTTTCGAATTTGCTGCCGGATATCCGGGCAGTGGCAACCTGCACCACATTGATTTCCGGCGCAATATCAGCTATGACCCCTTCTATCGTGGTCAGCCCGCGCACCAGCATTGTCAGGCTGTGGGGCATGGAAACACGGTTGTCTTTCATAATATCTATAAGATCCTGCATCAGCGTTCCCATATTCAGATCCCCGAAACTGGCGGAACCGTATTTTGCCAGCCAGTCGCTGATATCCGAATAAAGCTGTTTCTGGTTCGGCTTGTCATGAAACTCTCCCAGCGAAAGTACCGCCTCCACGATCGAACTCACATCATGAACAGCGACCCCTTTAATTACTTTGCCGAGCAGCGCCTGATCCCGCCGGGAAAACCGCCCCATCATGCCCATGTCAATCCAGACGATTTTCCCGTCCCGGATCCTTATATTTCCCGGATGGGGATCCGCATGGAAGAAACCGTCCTCCATGATCTGCTTGACATAATTGTCCGCCATCTTTGTCCCGATTTCGTCCGGGTCATACCCGGCTTCCATCAGTTTTTCCCGCTCATCCACACCGATTCCATCAATGTATTCCATGACAAGCACCTGTGTGGTCGTATATTCCCGATAGAGAGCCGGAGTCGCCGCATAAACCACGTCCTTATTCAGGCGGGCAAACTCCTCCATGTTGGCGGCTTCTGCCATAAAATTCATCTCTTCCTGGGCAACCAGCCACATTTCATCCAACACCTGATTCATATCTACCAGACCGCTCATATTGATGGGCGGCATCAGCTTCACCGCACGGTGAAGAAAGGCGATATCCCGGGACATTGTATCATAAATCCCCTGTCTCTGCACCTTGACGACAACGCTCTCTCCGGTTTTTAACCTGGCGCGGTGCACCTGGGCAATGGAAGCCGAACCGATCGGCGCCTCCTCAAATTCAGCAAATACCTCGCTCAAGTCCGTTCCGTAAGAGTTTTCGACGACCTCCTTAACCTGCTCAAAAGGCATCGGCGTAACGTCCGAGCGCAGCCGCATCAGCTCATCACATATTTTTTTCGGAAAAATATCTGACCGCATGGACATAATCTGCCCCAATTTGATATAAGTCGGTCCCAAATCCTCCAGGATTAACCGAATCTTCTCCGGGGATACTCCCCTCGCGATATTATGTTTGTGTATTACTGAAATAATCTCTTTTAAACGTGTTCCGCCTGGTTCCCTGCTCATCTGCTTCCTTTATGCCTGTTCGGCGGCATCCTCCTGTACATCTTCAGCCGTCCCTGTCTGTGCTTCTGCTTTCGCAATCTGTTCCTTTAAAGCAGCGATCTGCTCCGGCGTCATATTTTTGATCGTCTCTGCCATATCTTCCGCCGGAGTATCTTTCCTTAACGTCTGTTTCACATTGTGCTTTAATTCCTCGTTAAGCACTTTCCCCTGTTCAACTGTCAATTCACCTTTTTTTACCAGGTCATCCAGGATTTCCTTTGATTTTTCTGCTGTCGTTGCAGCCGCTCCGATACCTGCCAATAAGATCTTTTTCATGCTGTCACTGATTTTATCCATGATTTTTCTCCTTTCTGCCGCGCATCTTTTTTATCGATTCACAGATATTGCTATTATACACCAAATATTTATAAATTACAAAAAAAGCCGGGAAAAAACCGGCTTTTTTATGATATCAGTTTTTACGCTTCCTCAAAATCCTCTTTGCCTGCGCCGCAAATCGGACAAACCCAATCTTCCGGTAAATCTTCAAATGCTGTACCCGGTGCAATTCCGTTGTCCGGATCGCCT
>CAZGMH010000266.1:0-2129 GCA_964526765.1 uncultured Eubacterium sp. | reverse complement strand
GTGATTGTGGTATAATACAACCGCTTAGCGAGGTATTAACGAGCTTAGGGGTTGTAATACCCAATCACTTAATGAGGTGTTGTCGAATTTAGTGATTGTGGTATAATCTTTTGGTATATGTTTTTCAGGAGGAGATTATGAGAGCAAGTGGCATTTTATTACCTGTGAGCAGCCTTCCGTCCAAATACGGAATCGGCTGTTTTTCAAGGAGTGCATATGAATGGATTGATTTTTTAAAAAAGAGCGGGCAGACATTCTGGCAGATTTTACCTTTAGGGCCGACCAGTTACGGGGATTCTCCGTACCAGTCTTTTTCTACCTTTGCCGGAAACCCGTATTTTATTTCCCTGGAGGAATTGACAGAGCAGGGGCTTTTGGACAGGAGAGACTGCGAGCGGGCTGCGCTTGGGACAAACCCGTCCTATGTGGATTATGAAAAGCAGTTTTATAACCGGTATCCGCTGCTTAGAAAAGCCTATGAGAACAGCAGGAAGCGCAAGGATCCGGAGTTCCTTAAATTTGAGCAGGAACAGGCGCACTGGCTGCCGGATTATGCTTTGTTTATGGCGCTCAAGGACGCCCATGATAAGAAAGCGTGGAGTACCTGGGAGAAGGAATTAATCAAACGGGATGCAAAGGCGCTGGAAAAATACAAAGAAGAGCTGGCGGAGGATATCTGTTTTCATGAATATCTGCAATACTGGTTCCTCACCCAGTGGGTGAAAGTAAAGAAATATGCAAATGAAAACGGAATCCGTATTATCGGCGATATTCCGATTTACGTGGCGTTTGACAGTGCAGATGCATGGATGAATCCGGAGCTGTTTTTGTTCGATGAGGACATGAATCCGATTGCTGTAGCCGGATGTCCGCCGGATGGATTTACGGCTGACGGGCAGTTGTGGGGAAATCCTCTGTATCGCTGGGAATACCACAAGGAACAGGGCTATGACTGGTGGATGAAACGGATCGAACACTGCAAAACGCTGTATGATGTGGTGCGGATTGACCATTTCCGGGGCTTTGATGAATATTATACAATTCCCTATGGAATGAAAAACGCCCGCATTGGAAAATGGGAAAAGGGACCGGGAATTGAACTGTTTCAGGCAGTGAAAAAGAAAGTTACGGGTATTGAGATTATTGCGGAGGATCTGGGGTACATGACGCAGACTGTCCGGGAGCTTGTCAAAGAAAGCGGATATCCCGGCATGAAGGTGCTGCAGTTTGCTTTCGGAGGCGGCAGCGACAATGAATACCTTCCCCATAATTATACGGAAAACACAGTTGTATACACCGGAACGCATGATAATGAGACGTTGATGCAATATCTGGAGTCCATGCAGGAACCTGTCCGTCAGCATGTAAGGCTTTATATGAACCGCCCGCGGGATTCCTATGAGGAACTCTGTGATAACCTGATCCGTATGGCGATGCAGAGCGTATCGAAATATTGTATTATTCCAATCCAGGATTATCTGGGACTCGGCAGGGAGGCACGTATGAATTTCCCGTCTACACTGGGAGGAAACTGGGAGTGGCGTCTGACGAAGGGACAGTTGACAGAACAGTTATCGGAGAGGATTTCGGCGATTACAGGAATGACAAATCGCTGGCGGGTTGGGAAATAATGGAGCTTTTAAGACAGAAGCATGAATTTCCGCCTGTATATGATAAGGATTCCAGAATTTTGATTCTGGGCAGTTTCCCGTCCGTAAAATCCCGTGAGATGCAGTTTTTTTATGGGCATCCCCGGAACCGGTTCTGGACATTGACTGCACAATTGTGCGGTGAAGAAACGCCTGGGACGATTGATGAAAAGAAGCGCCTGCTTCTGAAACACCACATCGCACTGTGGGATGTGATTGCGAGCTGCGACATTGCGGGATCCAGTGACAGCAGTATCCGGAATGTTGTGCCAAATGATATTTCATACATAATAAAAAGAAGCCGGATTCAAAAGATTTATGCGAACGGCAAAAAGGCAAAACAGCTTTATGACCGTTATCTGGAAAAAGAGGTTGGGATGGAGGCGGTTGCGTTGCCCTCCACCAGTCCTGCGAACGCAGCTTTTGGCATGGAGCGCCTGAGCGCGTGCTGGAGCGTCATCGCGGAGGAGATTTCAGATT
>CAZGMH010000265.1:0-2153 GCA_964526765.1 uncultured Eubacterium sp. | reverse complement strand
GTACCGATACCTGTCGGTGTAAGGAATCCTGCAAGACCGGCGCCGCCTGCACGAATCTGCTCTGCAAGAGTTCCCTGCGGCTGAAGTTTAAGCTCAAGTTCGCCAGCGTTGAATTTAGCAGCTACCTCTTTGTTCAGGCCAACGTGTGTGGCAATCAGTCTCTTGATGCAGCCATTGTGAAGCAATCTTCCGGTTCCTTCGTTTTCAAAACCGCCGTCATTACATACAACGGTCAAATCTTTTGCTGTTACTTCGTTACAAATAGATTTTGCTGTTCCGTTTGTCATGAAACCGCCGATTAATACAGTATCGCCATCTTTGATAAGCGCAGCGGCTTCTTTAGCAGAAATAACTTTTGTTTTAGCCATTTCTTTCCCTCCTATTAATTATGTAATAATTATTTTTACTTTGGGGAAGCCATATCTTCCCACAACACATTATCATTATAGCACCTTGGCAGACAAAATCCAGACAAATTAATAAAAAAGATTAAAAAAATTTTATTTTTTTGTTACTATTGTAGGAAAAATAATTTAAAATACACATTAAAAAAGGATACACCCAAAGAAGGTAACGGTATCTGCTCCGTTTATGTAGTTGACATTAACCGTCCCGGCAAGGCGGTTTACTTCCACGCCATAGCTTTCTATGGATGGCGCCAGCTTGTCAGGAAAGCGGCAGGGGGCGTCAGGATAAGTACACTTACTGCACCGGGCGCAGCTCTCCCCGGACAGCACAAGCATATTTTGAAAATTCAGTGTTTTGAAATATTCGGTAACTTCTTCGCAGATTTTATCGTGCTGCTCTTTGCCGTTCATCATGCCCTCAAAATCATAGGAATCTTCCAGATCATGTTTTGTTGTAAAGACAAATACATGTTCAAATTTATGGATTTTGTCGATACATTCCTCCAAGGCGCCGACGCCCGGCGGACAGGCCCAGGTTTTTCCGTAATGACCGCAGTAATTCATCTCGCATAAATCTCTGACCCCTTTAGAAAAGATGAGTTTATCCGTAGTGGTAAAACCATATTGATGAATATGAAGCTCCTGTTGTTTTTTCGCAATTTCATTTTTTATTTGTTCCATAAAAATACTATCCCTCCTGTTTCTGCTGCCCTATGTTCAGAAGTTTATCACAGAAAGAAATGGTATATTGGAAAAAATATTGGAAAAACAAAAGAAATTACGAATTTTTCCTGATTTTGTCCTGGTTGATAAAAACAATGTCCATTATACTGTAAGCCAGTGAAAGGTGAAAATTTGCATGGATACAAAAGTTAATGTAAAAAAAGCGGTTCTGGCAGTGAGCTTTGGAACCAGTTATGCGGAAACAAGAGAGAAAACGATTGATAAGATTGAGCAGGAAATGAGAGAAGCCTATCCGCAATTTCCGGTTTATCGTGCGTGGACAAGCAGAAAAATTTTAAGGAAGCTTATGACCAGGGATGAAATACATTTTGATTATGTATGTGAGGCGATGGAGCGCATGGCAAAAGATGGCATACGTGAAGTTATCGTTCAGCCCACTCATGTCATGAACGGGATTGAAAATGACGGCATGGTGGAGGATGTTTTAAAGTATGCGGACAGGTTTGATAAAATCGTGTTTGGGAAACCGCTGCTCACAAGTATTCAGGACAGCATTGATGTGGTGGAGGCTGTGATGGAGGAATTTGGAAAGCTGCCGGAAAAAGAGGCTCTGGTGTTTATGGGTCATGGGACGCCTCATCATGCGAATGCAGTTTATGCAGCGCTTGATTATATTTTTAAAAATCATGATTATGACCATGTTTTTGTGGGAACAGTGGAAGGCTACCCGGAACTTTTGGATGTCATGAAAATGGTGAAAAAGGGAAATTTCAGGAAAGTACATCTGGCGCCGTTCATGCTGGTCGCAGGGGACCATGCCGTGAATGATATGTCCGGGGAAGAAAAGAGTTCCTGGAAAAATTGCTTTGAGGCGGAAGGTTACGAGGTGGAATGCCACTTAAAGGGTCTCGGCGAATATCCGGGGATACGCAGAATTTTTTTGAGGCATCTGTCGGAAGCGGTGGAAAAATCAGAAAGATTGGAAGCTGAACGTAAGAAAATCTGCCTGTGAGGGCAGTTAATGACCGTTCGGACGCTGACAGTGCGGCTAATGCCAGTGTA
>CAZGMH010000264.1:0-2183 GCA_964526765.1 uncultured Eubacterium sp. | reverse complement strand
TGCGGAGCCTGCCCCATTAATTACGACCCGGCACTCCTCTTTCTTTTTTCCGGTAACTTTCAGCGCATTGATAATACCCGCCAATACGACGATAGCCGTGCCGTGCTGGTCATCATGGAACACAGGAATGTCCAGACGTTCTTTCAATTTTTCCTCAATCTCAAAGCAGCGCGGCGCGGAGATGTCCTCCAGATTGATGCCGCCGAAGCTTCCGGCTATCTGCACAATCGTCTCCACGATTGTATCCACGTCGCGGGACTGAATACATATGGGAAAAGCATCCACGCCTCCCAGTTCTTTAAAGAGGATGCTTTTGCCCTCCATAACCGGCATTCCCGCTTCCGGGCCGATATCTCCCAGACCAAGCACCGCCGTACCGTCCGTCACCACAGCCACCAGATTGTTCCGCCGGGTCAGCTCGTAACTTTTTGTAATATCTTTCTGGATTTCCAGACAGGGCTGCGCCACGCCCGGAGTATAGAGAACAGATAAATCCTCCCGGGTTTTCAGTTCCGCGCGGGAAATCACCTCAATTTTGCCGTTTAATTCATAATGTTTCTTCAGAGAAATTTCATTGATATCCATGTTTTTTTATACTCCTTTTTCCTCACAATTCTGTTTTGTCAACGGGTCTGTCCCTGTGCACTCTGTTCCAGGTTATTTGATATGCCGATCTCATTTTTCAGGGCGTTCGATACTTCCCGTGCCATCCGCGGACAGTCCCCGATATATTTTGCCGGATTGAGCAGTTCCCGAATCTGCTCCTGCCCGATGGCATTCGTAATATCCGTGTTTTTGCACAGCTCCTCCGCAAAATCAAGCTGATTTAAAAATGAACGGACAGCAATTTCATTCACAAGGGCATGGGCGTTCTGCTTTCCGATTTTCTTTCCCAGTTCCAGCATGATATGCTCTGACTGGGTAAGTCCGCCCAGCAAATTCACATTGAGGAGCATCTTATCCTCATTGACCACAAGGGTGGAGAGCAGCTCATCCCCGTAATCCAGCAGTGCAGCCACATCCAGGCAGATTTCCTCCATCTTCCGGCGTTCCCCGATAAAATGCTGCATATTTCGCTCATGATCCACCATCATAAATTCCAGGATCTCCGCGCAGGCATAACGCACATGAGAAGCCCTCGCCAGCATATGCTGCGTGTTGGTGGGATTGACCTTGTGCGGCATCGTGGAAGAACCGACCCGTCCCTCTCCCCAGTATTCGGAAAGCTCTCCGTATTCACTTCCCATGAGCAGATAAACCTCCTGAGCGATGCGGCCCAGTGCAGAGGCAATCAGCGCCATGTCACAGGCAAATTCCCCGTAACGGTCTCTGGACGCGTGCCAGCAGATGCGGGGGACCAGAAGCCCCAGTTCTTCTGCCATCCGCTCCTGAATCGCCGGCCCGTCGCTTCCGAAAGATACCATAGAGCCAACCGCGCCGGACAACTGCAGCGCAGGAATCCGCTTTTTACTTTCCCTTAACCTGTCACGGCACCGGGACAGTTCATCTCCCCAGACAGCCGCCTTATAGCCAAACGTAACAGGAAGCGCCTGAATATTGTGGGTGCGTCCCATCATCAGCGTATCCGCATATTTTTCTGCAAGACCGGATACAGACATTATCATGGAATCCAGTTTTTCTTCCGCAGCCTCCATCATCTCTTTTAACGCCAGCGCCATCGCGGTATCAATGATATCCTGCGTCGTCGCTCCAAGATGAATATACTGCCCGCTTTCTGTCCCTGCGGCAGCTTCCAAAAGCTTCAGCATGGATACCATCGGATGACCGGTTTTTTTATACAATTCATCGTACCGCTCCATATCCAGATTTTCCACTTTTGCGCTGTTTATGATTGCCTCTGCCGCCTGTTTCGGAATAATTCCCAGATTTCCCTGCGCCTTTGCCAATGCAGCTTCCACGGCAAGCCATCTGCCAAAAAGTCCTTCCCTGGACAGGGTATGTTCGATTTTCGGTAATATCTTTTCCATTTTATTTTTCACCTCGTTAAAAAAAACGTCAAACGCCCATTTCTGAAAATAAATTTCTCCATATCGGAAAATGGACATTTGACGACTTTATTTGTTGTAATGACAGCGTCAGCCGTCACCGAATCTATTCATCCGCAGAAATGTTCAAGAATGCTCCAGCATTCTTGCTGCGAGGCATGCATCGGCTCTGCCGAT
>CAZGMH010000263.1:0-2203 GCA_964526765.1 uncultured Eubacterium sp. | reverse complement strand
CGGGTATTTCCCGGCAAGTAAGATGGCCTGGCTGCTTCAGAATACGGAAGGGGCCGCAGAACGGGCGGGAAAAGAAATGGTATGCCTGGGAACGATCGACAGCTGGCTTTTATTTAAACTGACTCACGGTGAATCATTTAAAACAGATTATTCGAACGCTTCCAGAACTCAGCTTTTCAATCTGCGGACGCTGAGCTGGGACGAGGAACTTTGCAGTTTATTTCAGATACCAATGAATGCGCTGGCAACTGTAACCGACTCCAATTCATGTTTTGGTTATACCGATTTTGAGGGTTTTTTGGAACAGCCAATTCCGATCACAGGTATACTGGGAGATTCCCACGGCGCATTATTTGGACAGGGCTGCATCCTTCCGGGCATGATCAAAGCCACCTACGGAACAGGTTCCTCCCTGATGATGAATATCGGTAAAATGCCGGTGGAAAGTGAGCACGGCGTGGTTACCTCGATAGCATGGGGGATGGATGGCGGGATCACTTATTGCCTGGAAGGCAACCTTAATTATACAGGCGCTGTGATCAGCTGGTTGAAAAACGACCTGAAGCTGATTGAAAGCGCCGGTGAGACACAGGAGTTGGCTTACAGCGCCAATCCGGAGGATAAAACCTATATGGTTCCTGCGTTTACGGGCCTTGGAGCCCCTTACTGGGATGCGGAGGCAAAAGCCGCGATCGTAGGCATTACCAGGACGACGGGGAAAAATGAGATTGTCAGGGCAGCGCTCGAGTGTATCGGATACCAGATTACGGATCTGATTCTGGCGATGGAACAGGATACCGGAGTGGAGATCAGCCAGCTCCGGGTAGACGGCGGGCCAAGCAGGAACACTTATCTGATGCAGTTCCAGAGCGATATATCCGGCAAGGAGGTATGCGTGCCGGCAGCGGAGGAGTTGTCCGGTATCGGCGCGGCTTATGCAGCGGGTATTTCAGTCGGGATATTTGATAAAGACAAGCTTTTTGCAGCTTCCGAGTATACCGTTTACAGTCCGGTTATGGGAACATCGCAGCGGGAAGAAAAATATGCAGGATGGAAAGATGCGGTAGCCCGGATGCTCACAAAGTAAAAAGAATTTTACTTTGAAAAAAAGAAGAGAAATGAAATGAGCAGGAAAAGGAAAAGGATGTCCGGGGACAGGGATCGGGATATGATCCTCCGGCAGTGGCCGCAGTTTTCCCCGGCTGAAAAATTACGATATATATTTTCATACTATGGGATTGTTATTCTAATTGTCATTGCGGCGGCTGCGACCGCGGTTTTCCTGGTCAGGGATATCCGTGAGAAAAAGACGGAAGACGTATTTTATGTCATGGTTGTAGACAGGGAACTGACAGAAGAGGAGACTTCCAAAATGCAGAGGGAGTTATCCGGACTTTTGGGGTTGGATAACGAAACGCGGCAATGCGTAATTGAAACGGGCTATTCGAGCACAGCTAACATGCAGAGCGAGGCGACCATCTCTGCCTATATGCAATCGGGACGCGTGGATCTGGTCATCGCGCCGGAGGAGGAATTTAACCGGTATGCCGTGGCGGGCTGGCTGTCTTCCCTGTCAGACCTGGGATTATCAGAATGGGAAGACGATTATACAACAGAAAGCCTGTTTTACGCCACGCCGGTCGATTACAGCCAGGGCGGGGCAGTGACAGAACTTCCTTATCACCCGCATGAAATCACAGAGGATTCTGACTGTTACGGAATCTGTTTTGGGGAAGGAATGTTTGACGGCTATGTGATCGGCGCTATGGTAAACAGCCCAAACGGGGGGTACATCCGGACCGGCCTGCAGTATTTTCTGGAAATGGCGGGAGAATAGCGCAAATGCCTAAAATTGGTATCAGGCATAGGAAAATGCTTTGATATAGTATAACCAAGTTTAAACATGAAAGGAGACGAAAAATCATGAAAAGAAAACTGGTGAAAAGATTATTTTCAGCTGCTTTAGTTAGCGCTATGGCAGTAAGCTTACTTGCAGGATGCGGCAATTCCTCAAGTAGCAGCAGCAACGCGGGTACGTCCGCGGCGGATGAGTCGTCAGATGACGCGTCTGCAGGAGACAGCACGGTAGATACATCTGCAGCGGAGTCAGTCGCAGATGTAGGATACGAAGGGGAACCTGTTGAGCTCAGCTTCTGGTATTTACAGACCAGACAGGAAGGTACGGATGTACTGACTGAGATCT
>CAZGMH010000262.1:0-2217 GCA_964526765.1 uncultured Eubacterium sp. | reverse complement strand
CACAAACTCTCTGCCGTCTCCTTTTTTATGATTATAAACACCCTGTTCCAACGCCTGAAGCAGTGTGGATTTTCCATGATAACCGCCGCCGATGATCAGCGTCACTCCCCGGGGGATTCCCATTCCCGCTATTCTTCCGCGATAAGGCAGATTCATTGTCACTTCCAGGCTTTCGGGGGAAGCAAAAGGGATCGCATCCTTCAGCGGGCGGCTGGAAACACCGCTCATCCGCGGCAAAATACTTCCGTTTGCACAAAATGCCGCCAGATTCCGTTTTGAGAGCTCCTCACGGACAAACTGCTGGTCCACAGACAATTCGTAAACCTCCTGCAATATTTCTTTTTTCCAGTTCCGGTAATAGAAGCTCTGCACTACCGCAGGCGGAAGAAAATCAAACAGAATCTTTTCCAGTTCCGTTGCGTTGATGGTACGTCCGTTTGCCGGAAATCCCACCTCGAACCGCGCGGTCAGCGACTTGTCTGAAATAACCAGTGCGGAACGCTTTAATATTTCCTGTCCCGGGCGGCTTGTAGAAATGAGCCCGCTTTTTCCGGAGCCTTTTGCTTTAAAACTGTATTCCTGTATTTTATCCGAAAAACGGCGAAGAAGGGCGTCCTCCAGCGCCGTGCGGCTATAATCCTCCTGATAATATTTCACCGGAAATCCCGCCCTCTGCAGCGGTATGGACACACTCAGACCGGAGGGCGCCGCAAAAGGATCCCCCTGCACATGGTCAATGGATAATACATAATCCCCAAAGTCATAACTTCCTTTCAGGGACTTATAGGCCGGATAACTTTTCCTGTGGATATTTTTTAATTCCTGTCTCAATTGTACTGACTGCTGCATACTGTTTTTATTTCCTCATTCTTTCTTTCATTGATACAAATTTGTTACTCACCGCCTATAGAGGCGGGAGTCATCTCCCCTCTGATGTAATAAGACTGCACAGGCATCCTGCGCAGTCTCAATGATCAATCCTGGTTTTTGTTGAAAAATCCTTTTTTCTTATGCTTTTCCTGTTTTACTCCGGTTTCAGCGCCTTTATTCAGGGTGTTTCCCGATGCCGCGTCAAATGCCCGCAAAGCTTCTTTTGCCTCTGCGCTCAGACCTGTCGGAACCTGTACGACCAATGTAACATAGTGATCGCCGCGTACATTCTTGTTCCGCAGGGAAGGCACTCCTTTTCCTTTCAGACGGATTCTTGTATCTGTCTGTGTACCCGGTTTTACCTCATAAATCACATCGCCATCCACGGTACGGATCCTTGTCTCACCGCCCAATGCGGCCTGTGCAAAGGAAATCGGAGCCGTAGAAAAAATATTCATATCCTGACGCTGGAAAATCGGATGGGGGGACACAATAACTTCAACGAGCAAATCGCCTCTAGGTCCGCCGTTTGTGCCCAGTTCGCCTTTATCACGGATGCGCACGCTCTGGCCGTTGTCAATTCCCGCCGGAACGGAAACCTTAATCTTCTTCCGGCTTGATGTATATCCGGTTCCACGGCAATCGATGCATTTCTCCCTGACAATCTTACCGGTTCCACGGCAGTCCGGACAGGTCTGGACATTCTGGACCATGCCGAACAGGGATTGCTGGGAAAATACTACTTTCCCTTTTCCGCCGCACTTGGTACAGGTTTCCGGGGAAGTACCCGGTTTTGCCCCGGTTCCGCGACAGGTTGAACACTCATCCTTTAAGACAAGTTCAAGCTCCTTTTCACACCCAAAGACCGCCTCCTCAAAGGTAATACGGACACTTGTTCTTATATTTGCTCCCTTCATCGGACCATTATTCGCACTTCTTCTGGAACCGCCTCCAAAGAAATCTCCGAAAATATCTCCAAAGATATCTCCCATATCCATATTGGAAAAATCAAAACCGCCGCCAGCGCCTCCGGCGCCGCCTTCAAACGCCGCATGGCCGAACTGATCATACTGTCTCCTCTTTTCCGAATCGCTCAAAATGGCATAGGCTTCGGAAGCTTCCTTGAATTTCTTTTCCGCCTCCGCATCCCCCGGGTTTGCATCCGGATGATATTTCTTTGCCAACTGACGATAAGCTTTTTTGATTGTGGCATCATCGGCGCCCCGGTCTACGCCGAGTACCTCATAATAATCCCTTTTCTGTTCTGCCATAACTTATTCCCTCTTCAAAAATCTCATACGCGTAAACACGCAGCTTGCGCTGCTGGAAATTCACAACTTCGCGCTC
>CAZGMH010000261.1:0-2267 GCA_964526765.1 uncultured Eubacterium sp. | reverse complement strand
CGGCAGAGCCGATGCATGCCTCGCAGCAAGAATGCTGGAGCATTCTTGAATTTTTTGGAAAGGGATTGCCATATTTTATTTTTCTGTTACAATAGATAAAAGAACAAATGTTCGTAAAAACAAAGAGCTCTGCAATTAGAACAGTGAAGGGAAACAGAATGGAAAACTTAAGATTGATACATATTGCGGATGTGCACCTGGGAGCGTCTCCTGATGCGCAGATGCCCTGGGGAGAACAGCGCAGGGCAGATATTAAAAACACATTTTATGAGGCGCTTGACCAAATCGTGAGGGAGCATATACCGCTGCTTCTGATTGCAGGGGATCTGTTTCACCGCCAGCCGTTAAAAAGGGAATTGAAGGAGCTGAATGCGGGATTTGCCCGAATGGAGGATACACAGATTGTGATTGTGGCGGGAAACCATGATTATGTGCATCCGAAGTCGTGCTATCGCGGCTTTGCGTGGGCAGAAAACGTACATTTTTTGTGGAAACACGAGATGCAGTCCGTTTATCTGGAGCATTTGCATACAACAGTTTATGGCAGCAGCTACTGGAACAGCCAGGAGCCGGAGGATTTCTACAGTTCCTGCCGGCCGGACGGGAGACCCGGCAGGCACATTCTGCTGCTTCATGGAGGGGATGCAGCCCATCGCCCATTTTCAGCAGAGGCATTGAAAAAAGCCGGATTTGATTATGTGGCCTGCGGCCATATTCACAAGCCGGGGCATATCATAAAAAACCGGATTGTGATGGCGGGGGCGCCGGAACCGACGGACTGCAATGATTTCGGTCCTCACGGATACTGGGAGGTGGAATTTCGGAAAAAGGAGCCTGAGGCAAGGTTTTTCCCCGCTGCAAAGTGCCGTTATGAGAAGCGGGAGATTGCCGTTGACAGGGAAATGACGATGTATCATTTGCAGCGAAGCGTGCAGGAGGTTTTGGAGGAGAGGCCGAAGCAGGAGATTTCCCATATTGTCCTGACCGGATACCGTGACCCCGAAATTCATATCGACCTGGAATCGTTGAAAAATTTACGCAGGGTAGTGTCTGTGACGGACCAAACCCGGCCGTACTATGATCTGGAAAAATTAAAGCAGCAGTATCGCGGGCAGCTAATCGGCAGATTTATCGAGAAAATGCAGGCATATCCCGACCGGGAGCTTGCACAGAAGGCGGTTTGCTACGGACTGGATGCGATTTACAGGGGGATGGAGTAGCAGATGTATATCAGAGAAATACATATAAAAAATTTTGGGAATTTGAAGAATCATCATGTTCAATTTTCTCCGGGGCTGAATGTAATCTATGGTGAAAACGGAGCGGGAAAGTCCACAATGCAGCAGTTTTTGTGCGCAATGCTGTTCGGTATGGAGAAATCAAGAGGGCGCGCCGGCCGTGGAAATCCGTATGACAGATATGAACCGTGGGAAGCTCCGGCTTATTATGCCGGCAGTATGCGGTTTTGCACCGGCGGCCAGGATTTTTACCTGGAACGCAATTTTTATCATAAGGAAAGAAGCGCATATCTGGTAAACGAGCGGGACGGAGAAGAATTATCCGTGGAGCAGGGAGATTTGCGGATGCTGCTCGGCGGCATTTCAAAAGCGGCTTATGAAAATACATTTTTCATCCGGCAGGGAGACATTCTGCCAAAAGGAGAGCTGGCTGACTGTCTGCGGGATGAACTTCACAATCTGACAAAAACCGGTGACGGAAGCTTTGAACTTTCCAGGACATTTGATGCGCTGGGGAGGGAGCGAAAGGCTTTGGAAAAGCAGTGCAGGCAGGCGGAAGCAGAGAAAAACAGTCAGCTGGAGCTGCTGGGCGCACAGGAACGAATGCTGAAGGAACGCAGGGAAAAGCTGTCCGCCCGTTATGAGGCGCAGAGGGAACAGATTGCACAGCTAATGAGCGGAGCAGAAAGGATGGATCAGGACTTACGGAGTCAAAGTCAATGGACGAAAAAAGAAGGAATGGATTGGATGCAGGGGCAGGAAAACGAGAAGCCGGGGGATTTGCAGATAAATGATGCTGCCGGCAGGAACCGTAAAAAAATTTCTGCTGTCTTTCGTATTTTGCTGTATATAGCGTTATGTGCCGGATGGCTTTTGCTTTGTCTGTACCTGCGGCTTCCACGGAACGTGTGGTTTATCGGCCAGGCCGCTGTTTTGGTATTAATTTTGTCCGCAGTGCTGCGGGGGAAGAAGAAACAGGACGGGGGAGATACCGTTTTGCAGGGGAACAGGGCAGAGACCGTTTTACAG
>CAZGMH010000260.1:0-2279 GCA_964526765.1 uncultured Eubacterium sp. | reverse complement strand
TATTGCATTCCTGCTTATCCTTTTTCTCATTTATTGTATTGCGCTCCTGCTTTTCTTTCCTGTCACCGAACAGCTCATAATAAAATATGTACTGCTGCATCACACCCTGAAAACCTTTGTATCTTCTATTGGGAAATCCCCGCCTGTAATGTTTCTGAAGCGCCTGATTGATGTGTGTGTCAACCGGGAATGCCTGCAGATGATGCAGGGCAAACAGACAGATACAATCTGCCACTTTTTCCCCAACGCCAAATAATTTTAATAATTCTTCTTTCGCCTCCCGGTACGGCATGTGTGAAACAGCATCCAGGTCTGTCTTGCCGGAAACAATGCTTTTCGCTGTGCGCACCACATATTTACTGCGATACCCAAGATTACATTCTTTCAAATCGTCATCTCCCAGCTCTGCCAGAACCTCCGGCCGCGGAAAAGCATAATACTCATCTCCCCCGATGCTTTCTTTTTTCTCACCGTAACATTCACAAATATTTTGGATGCACCGCCGGATTCGCACAATATTATTTTGCTGGGAGATTAAAAAGGAAACGATCATCTCCCACAAGTCCTGCCTTAATATACGGATTCCGCTGCCCAGTTCTGCCGCCGCCGTCAGATAAGAATCATTCGGATTAATCTGTGCAATATAAGCATCATAATCGTTTTCCAGATCAAAATAATTTTTCCAAAAATCTTCAAACTCCTGTTCCCGGCAATAAAAACAGCACACCTCTCCCTGCTGGTGAAGCTTCAGATACCTGTCGCCTGCAATAACCTCATATGTATCTTTCCCGGTTTCCTTCATACGGAAACACTGACCCGACCGGCAAATCTGGGCCAGATTAAAACGGCTGATTTTCTTTGTTATCATTTACTTTTCCTTTGTAATTCTTTTTTTCTGCAAACCATGAAATATGTGATACAGATTGCAATCTGAATAACCGTCGAAGTCGGAATCGCAAGTCCCACCCGAAACAGGGAGACCGGTTCTATCCTGCTCATAATAAAAGATACCGGGATTCGCACAAGAAATGCTCCTGTGAGCCCCTGCGCCATGACAAAAAACGTTTTTCCGCATCCGTTAAAATAACCAATAAAGCAAAACAGGAAGGATACCAGCAGAGTATCAATCGCATAGGCTTTCAGGTAATCCGCAGACGCCAGAACAACTTCGCCGTCCTTTGAGAAAATTCCTGATAAGATATCTCCATGAAAAAAGGAAACATATGACATAACCGCACCAATGAAAAAGGACACTGCCATACCACACAGCATGGATCGCTTTGCACGTTCCGGCTTGCTGGCGCCAATATTCTGCGCCACAAATGCAGACAGGGATTGTGAAAATGCAGACGGCACAAGCATAATAAAAGAACATAGCTTTTCCGCCACGCCAATTCCCGCAGAGGCTATCACGCCCAATTCATTCACGATTGCAATAATCGCCAGAAATGACATGCTCACCAAACCATCCTGCAACGCAATGGGGAATCCCAGTTTCACTGTCTGTTTTATAATCTGCCTGTTAAAACAGATATTTTTCCTTGAAAACGGAAAAGGCAGTCCTCTTTTCCTTACAATCAGAATACAAAATACAACGCTGAGCGCCTGTGCCAAAACCGTTGCCAGCGCCGCGCCGGAGGCTTCCATTCCAAACACGGCTACGAACAATAAATCGCCGATTACATTAAACACACATGCCGCCGTAACCGTAATCAAAGGCGTCTTTGAATCGCCCAGACCCCGGAATATACTTCCCAGCACATTATATGCAGTAATAAATACAGTGCCGCCGGAGCAAATTTTTACATACGCAATCGTTTTGTCAAACGCTTCCTCCGGGGCCTGCATAAGTATCGCAAACGGTCTGGTCACAAACATCATACAAATAGTAACCGCGGCAGCCAGAAGAAGAAAAAAGCAGATTGCACTTCCAATAATATCTCCTGCCTCGTCAAGACGTTTCATTCCTATTTTCTGCCCCAGCATAATTGTCGTTCCCATCGCAAGCCCCGTAATAACATTCGTAATCGTCAGCATCATCTGACTGCCCGTTGCCACTGCCGAGACATCCGCCGGTGTTCCGAACTGTCCGACCACCAGCAAGTCAATCGCCCCGTACATTGCCTGCAGACATAACGCCAACAGGACCGGAAACGCAAATTTCACAAGCGGTGCAAGTATTTTTCCCTCTGTGAACTGCGAATTGTTCTTCATCCCTTTATCTATCTCCCAAATCGTAAATTGACTATATTTTAATCAATTCATTTGGGCGTGTCAAT
>CAZGMH010000259.1:0-2286 GCA_964526765.1 uncultured Eubacterium sp. | reverse complement strand
ACTGGGGACTCCAGATGGGGCTTATCATTACCGAATTAAAGGAGCGGAAGCCGGAGCTGGTTTATTTTGATGAAAGCTATACCGGGGAATATCCGGAAGAGGCGCCGTTTACAATTTCAGAACTGGAGGAGATTTATCCGGCCGCCAGCGGCAGGTCAAAGGAAGACGCGGCCTATAAGGATGCGGCGATGCAGGCAACTTTTGAGCTGCAGAAAGGCAGAAGGGGGTATTATGCGCTGTGGAAGCATATCCTCAATGTATCCGTAACGGATCTGAAAAAGAATTATGAGAATTTGAACGTTTCCTTTGATTTGTGGAAAGGGGAATCCGATGCAGACCCCTATATTGCGCCGATGGCACAGCGTATGAAAGAGGATGGCTTTGCCTATGTCAGCGACGGCGCCCTCGTGGTGGACGTTGCCAAAGATACGGATACGAAAGAAATACCCCCGTGCATGATCTTAAAGTCGGACGGGGCGTCCCTGTATACAACGACAGACCTTGCCACAATTGTGTGGAGGATGGAGGATTACCATCCGGACGAGATGATTTATCTGGCGGACAAGCGTCAGGAAATGCATTTCCTCCAGGTATTCCGCTGCGCCCGCAGGACCGGTCTGGTCAATGCCGGTACCGATTTGAAATTTATCGGTTTCGGCACGATGAACGGCAAGGATGGAAAACCGTTCAAAACCCGGGAGGGCGGCGTGATGCGTCTGGAAAAGCTGGTTGCCGATATTCAGGAGGAAATGTACAAAAAGATTTCTGAAAATCAGACGCTGACCGGGGAAGAAGCAGAGGATACGGCAAAAGTGGTTGCCCTGTCCGCCATTAAATACGGCGATTTATCCAACCAGGCGTCCAAGGATTACATTTTTGATATCGACCGGTTCATCTCATTTGAGGGAAATACCGGACCATACATTTTATATACGATCGTCCGCATGAAATCCATTTTGAAAAAATATGCGGAGAGCGGAAAAGACGCTGCCGGAAAGGAGATCCTTGAAGCGCGTTCCGCCAGTGAGAAGGATCTGATGCTGCAGCTGGCAAAATTCAACGGTGTGATGGAAAATGCGTTTGATGAGATTGCCCCCCATAAAATCTGTTCTTACATTTATGAGCTGGCAAATGCGTTCAACCGGTTTTATCATGAGACAAAGATCATGACAGAGGAGGACGGGGACGTGCAGGCAAGCTATATCCGTCTGCTGGAGCTGACAAAAGATATCCTCGAGACCTGTATCGACGTCCTCGGATTTTCGGCGCCGGAGCGGATGTAGTAAATAGAGATATATCACAGGAAAAGCCTGCTGTGCGGGAGGGGGCATATTAATACCCCAGCTCCTCGCCGACCAGAATGATTTTGATGCGTCCTTTGACGGCGCTGCGTCTCGTGATGACTGTCTGGCTGCAAATACAGTCCTCCCCGAAGCAGTCATGGCATTTCCCTGTCAGGGCGCATGGCGTATTTCTGTTTAAACGGATGCAGTTTGGAGGGGACGCTTTTGTCTTTACCCGCAAACAGGCTTCCTCCAGATTCGCCGAAACTTTGTTCATACCCGCAATGATGATTACATTTTCAGGTCCGTAGATTAAGGCTGCAGCCCGGTTCCCGGTGCCGTCGGTGTTGACCAGCTCCCCGTCCATGGTGATGGCGTTGGCGCTCATAAAATAGCAGTCGCAGGAAAGCGCCCGGTGATAAATTTCCTGAACCTCCTGCGGCGTTTTGGCTTCGCCTCTGTCCAATAAGGTGATGTCGTCCCTTGCTTTCAGGGCGTCCATGACGCCGCATTCCGCCAGCGTCATGGAACCTCCGAAGGAAACGCTTGCCCCGGACGGGACATAATCCATGGCTTTTGCGGCGGCTTCTTTGCCTGTCGAGCAGTAGCAGCCCTCAAATCCCCTTTTCTCAAAAGTTTTTAATATTGTTTTTGCCGCAGTCTCATAATACTGCTGTTTTGGCGTCATATGCAT
The DNA here is from genome assembly GCA_964526765.1 of uncultured Eubacterium sp. Lineage (GTDB taxonomy): Bacteria > Bacillota > Clostridia > Lachnospirales > Lachnospiraceae > Eubacterium_I. The sequence goes on along the minus strand of CAZGMH010000259.1, from coordinate 309 downwards.
CCAGCCCCTTTCGTGAAAAAATATGGTTTCCATGTATTTCTTTATAAAAATCATAGTAGCACATTTTTGGGGAGATGAAAAGATTTGCGTTGATTTTCTCCCGTATTTTGTAGTATAGTAGAAAACGAACGTCAAAGAAGGTGAGAAAATTGCGTAGAAATTTAAAAAAGATGTTCTCCTATTATCGTCCATACATGGGCGTTTTCGCGGCGGATATGTTTTTTGCGATATGTGCGGCGATTGTATCGTTAGTGATTCCGCTGGTGGTGCGCTATATTACGTCGGAAGTTGTATACCGGGAGAGCGGCG
>CAZGMH010000258.1:0-2294 GCA_964526765.1 uncultured Eubacterium sp. | reverse complement strand
GTCAGCATATTTCCGGTTATTGTGGCGCTTGCACCGCTGAAAAATGCTGTTTCACCGTTATTATGCAGCAAAGCCCGTCCTGCCGCAAGACGGATGTTGGCATCGGGATTGATGTAACGGAAAATTGCAATTGTTCTGAGAATATCTTCGCCGGAAAGGGGTTTTAAGTGTTCCAGAGGAGTGCCCTTAATCGGCATTAATGCGTTGACAGGAATGGATTCGACTCCAAGCTCTGAAAGTGTCAGAGCCATGTCAATCCGGTCCTCCCATGTCTCGCCCATTCCGATAATTCCACCGGAACAGACACAGAATCCTTCTTTTTGGGCGCGGCGGATATTTTCGATTTTTTCCTCGAAGGTATGAGTAGTGCAAATATACGGAAAAAAGCGTCTGGATGTCTCAATGTTGGAGTGATAGCTCTCAACGCCTGCCTCGTGAAGCTGATGAAACTGTTCCCCGGTCAGAAAACCGTGGGAGGCACAGAGGGATAATTTGCATTCAGCTTTCATCCTGCGGTAAGCAGTAAGCGCTTTTTCAAAATCGGCATCACTCAGGGTTCTGCCGGAGGTGACGATGGAAAAACGGTCTACACCCTCGCTCTCATTTGCCAGCGCAGTTTTGACAATTTCCTCCGTATCCAGAAAGTCATAAATTTCACAGCTCGTATGATGGTAGGTAGACTGGGCGCAATATTTGCAGTTTTCGCCGCAGCGGCCGCTTCTGCCATTAATGATTGTACATAAATCTACTTTTTCCCCGCAGAAATATTTCCGAATTTTGTCGGCTCCTTCACACAGCTCTTTTAAGTCACAGCTCAGAAAGAAATTCAGATCGTCCTGGCGTCCAAGGCGTTTTCCCCTGATAATTTCATCTGCCAATACATTAATATTCATGATATGCATCTCCTGCATTATAGTCCGCTGCATTCACAATCCGATACAATGGTTTTGCAATACAAACGGAAGCAACAGCTTTTATAAGGTCGCCCGCGATAAAGGGAATCAGCCCTGTCACGATGGCTGCTTTCCAGTCAAGTCCGGCTACTATTTTCAGCCACGGTACGCCAATGACATAAATCACCGGAATTCCCACGGCGATAACAGATACGGCATTTCTTACAACATGATTTTTTCTGCCTTTTACAAAAGAAATAACCATAACGGCTATCAGATAACCGATGATATAGCCGCCGGTTGCACCTGCCAGTACCCCAAAACCGCCCTTGCCGCCGGAAAAAACCGGGAGGCCGGCAAGACCGAGTAAAATCCAGATTCCAACAGTGATACCGGCTTTTTTGGGCTTCAACAGAAGAGCGATCAGATTGATTATAAGCGTCTGGGCAGTAATCGGAACCATAGAAAATGGGAGCTGGATACTTATGTAAGATGATACACATAATAATGCCGCCAACAACGCCATGGTTGTCATTTCCTGTACAGATAATTTTTGTTTCATATTCATTTCCTCGCAAATTTCATTTATTTTGGACTATAGTATAGAGCGGCGAAAATGAATTGTCAACCTATAATATTGAAAAATGGTTAACTTTCCGAAAGAAAAAATAATTTTGCAAAAGGATTGAGAAGTGTTGCTGTATTGCACTTTGTTCCGATTTTCGCTATACTGTTTTTATTGATATGATACTTTAATAACAGGAGGGAAAAGAGAGCGTATGGCAGTTAAAATTAATGGAATTAATCATTGTGCGATCAGTGTTGCTGATATCGAAGAGACAATTAAATGGTATTCGGACATATTTGGATTTACGGTAGTAAACCGTTCGGAGATTCCGGGAGCGGGGATCAAGGTAGCTCATTTGCAGGGGACAGGTTTTTTACTGGAAGTGTTTGAAGCGCCGGGGGCAAATCCTCTTCCTGAGGACCGCAGGATTCCAAACCGGGATTTGATGACTCACGGAAATAAGCATATGTCCTTTGGCGTGCCGGATGGACGCAAAGCAAAGGAGGAGCTGGAAGCATTGGGCGTGGAGATTGCCATGGTTGCCGAAGTAGATGATACATACGGTGTGTTTATCCGTGATAATACGGGAAATTTGATTGAGATTTTTGAAGAATCGGGAGATGTAGTATTTAACCAGCATAAATAAGGGAGCTCATTTAAGTGTTTAAGTAATGTGAAAAAGCAGAGAGATGTTAGAAATCGGAACAAAAGCGCCGGCATTTGAACTGCCGGATCAGAATGGCACAGTGCATACACTGGAAGAATATAAAGGGAAAAAAGTAATTCTGTATTTTTACCCGAAGGATAACACGCCGGGCTGTACGAAGCAGGCG
>CAZGMH010000257.1:0-2296 GCA_964526765.1 uncultured Eubacterium sp. | reverse complement strand
GTACAGGTATTACTCGCACTAAGCTCGCAAATACCTCGCTAAGTGCTCATATTATCCCATATCGATTTCAGTCATCAGCTCCGCCGTGGAGTCCGCTCCGACAAAAATTTTTAATTTTCCTTCGCAGGGGACCTCATTCATCTCCCAATCATAATATTTCAAATCATCATGTGAAATCAGGAATATAATCTGCTTTTCCCCGCCGGCTTTCAGGGAGACCTTCTCAAATGCTTTGAGCTGCCTTACCGGGCGGACCCTCTTTGCCGTTACATCCTGCACATAACACTGGGCAATTTCTTCTCCGTCCCGTTTTCCGGTGTTTTTCACCGTCACCGACACTCTGACGGCGTCCCCGGTATCCTGTGCGCACAAATCCCTGTAAGAATAAGTCGTATATGACAGCCCGTAACCAAAGGGGTAGAGCGGTTCCACCGGAGCATCCAGATATTTTGAGGTAAACTTCGATTTTCCGCCCGGCCTGCCGGTATTGATATGGGCATAATACATCGGGCACTGTCCCGATGCCGCCGGGAAAGTAGACGTCAGCTTTCCTGACGGATTCACATCACCGAACAGGACGTCCAGAACAGCATTTCCCGCCTCTACGCCGGGATGCCATGCTTCCACGATCGCCGTCGCCTCTGCCTTAAGCTCAGGAATCGCAAGGGGTCTGCCGTTAAACAAAACCGTAATCACCGGTTTTCCTGCTGCCAGAAGCTTCCGGATCAGGGCAAGGTCGTCCGGTTTCAATGTGATATCCGCCCGGCTTGCCGCCTCCCCGCTTTCTTCTTTCATCTCCCCGACAACTGCCACAAGGACGTCCGCCCATGCCGAAATCCCGGCAATCCCTGAACCGTCGGCATCATATTGACAGGAGATACCGCGGTTTAAAAGAGCCTCTTTTATGCTGACGCAATCCTCAGGGTCCGCGCCGATTGCCCACGCTCCCGTCATCTGTCCCTTATCTGCTGCAAGATGGCCAAAAAGACCGATTTTTGTATCTGTTTTTAACGGAAGTATCTGATCGTCATTTTTCAAAAGTACGATGGACTTATCCGCCGCTTCGCGGGCGAGCGCACGGTATTCCGGCTTCAGCATTGTCTTCTGTTCCCTGTCGGCATCCGTGCGGTACGGCGTATCAAAAAGCCCCAGCTCATATTTAATCCGAAGCACGTCCGCCACAGCTGCATCAAGCGCTTCCATCGGTACTTCGCCGCTCTCTGCCAAATCTTTTAAATGCACGCTATAGGAATTGGAGGACATATCCATATCCATCCCCGCCAGGATTGCCAGTCTGGCGGCGTCTCTTTTGTCCTCTGCAATCCCATGATTCTCACACTCGGCAATCGCATTGGAGTCGCTGACAACCAGACCGTCAAATCCCCATTTTTCCCGAAGCACATCCCGAAGAAGCCACCGGTTCACCGTACACGGCACTCCGTTAATATCGTTAAACGCCGGCATAATTGCCCTGGCCCCGGCTTTTATGCACGCCCTGTAAGGGGGCAGATATTCTTCCCACAATCTCTGCATGGACATATCCACCCGGTTATAATCCCTGCCCGCCTCTCCTGCTCCATAGGCCGCAAAATGTTTCAGGCAGGCAATCATTGCATCTTTTTTCGTTAAATCCTCCCCCTGGAATCCTCTCACTTTTGACACTCCATAGGCACAATTAAGCAGAACGTCCTCCCCGGCGCCCTCGCTTACCCGTCCCCATCTGGCGTCTTTTGCCACATCCACCATCGGGGCAAAGGTCATATGGATACCGGCCGCCGTCGCTTCATCCGCCGCTATGCGCGCCGTCTTTTCCCAGAGTTCGGGCTCCCATGCACAGCTCTCCGCCAGTGGAATCGGCGTGACCGTGCGAAAACCGTGAATCACGTCATAGCCGAATAAAAGCGGGATTCCCAGGCGCGTCTCCTCCACCGCAATTTTCTGCAGGCGGTTTGCCGTAGCCGAATCCCCGATCCCGTTAAAGGAACCGATACGTCCGGCTCTGATATCTTCTTCATGATAATCCTGCTCGGCGGTTCCCATCAGCTTTTCAAATTCTTCCTGGGAAATCCTGCCGTCAAACATCATATCCAGCAATTCTTCAAAGCTGACCTCAAACGCCCCCACCAGAGAAGGACCGCACTGCTGCAGCTGTCCGACTTTTTCTTCCAGCGTCATCTTTCCGAGCAGCTCCTGAATCTGCCTCTCGTAATCTCTTTTCATCTTTTTTCGCTTCTCCCTGAAATCTATCTGTTTTTAAGTTCATCCTTCCTGCCCGCAAAATGTGCTGCAAAAAGTA
>CAZGMH010000256.1:0-2326 GCA_964526765.1 uncultured Eubacterium sp. | reverse complement strand
TCCAAAATCTGATATATCTCCTGCGGCATCATACGTCCGAGTCCAACTTGCAGCAGCGTTCCCGCAATAATGCGCACCATATTATAGAGAAAACCGCTCCCCGTCACCCGAATCGTAATGATCTCTCCCTCCTGTGTAACGGAACAGGAGTAAATCGTGCGAACCGTATCCTCTACCGGGCTATTCACTGAACAAAAGCTTTTAAAATCATGCGTACCCACCAGAATATCAGCCGCTTCCCGCATTTTTTCAACATCCAGATCATAATGCACAAAATAAGTATCGAGCCGTCTCGTGGGCATCGGAAAAGCACGGTTCAAAATCCGGTATTCATATGTTTTGCGGCTGCTGCAGCGCCGCGGATGCCAATCCATAGCTACTTCACAGGAATCCTGCACAACCACATCCTCCGGCAGACGCTGATTCAACGCATAGGAAATTTTTTCTGCCGGAATCCGGGTATTCGTGTCAAAAACCGCAACATTTCCAAGGGAATGTACCCCGGCGTCTGTTCGGCTTGCGCCTGTCACTTTAACATCCTCTCCAAGCAGGCTGCCCAGCGCTTTATTCAGAACCTCCTCAATCGTAATTCCATTAGGCTGAACCTGCCATCCGCAATAATTGGTGCCGTCATAGGCAACCACCAGTTTTACACGTTTCATAGTCCCCTCATTTTCCAAACATTTCTGTCTGAGCATCTATTTTTCCTATATCATGCTCCCCGTAAAAATACGCAATACAATAACGGCCGCCAGATACACAAGGATAAACACATAAGCTTTATAATCGGCTGCCGTATACTTCAGCGGCTTCATCTTTGTCCTTCCGGCGCTGCCCCGGTAGCAGCGTGCCTCCATAGCCAGAGCCAGGTCGTTTGCCCGCCGGAATGCAGAGACAAACAACGGCACTAAAATCGGAATGAGCGCTTTCGCTTTCTGGAGCAGATTTCCCTCCTCAAAATTTGCTCCTCTCGCCATCTGCGCCTTCTTAATCTTATCCGCTTCTTCTGCGAGTAGGGGAATAAAACGAAGCGCAATTGACATCATCATCGCAATCTCATGTACCGGAACTCCCAGCTTTGCAAACGGCTTCAAGCCTTCCTCCATACCATCGGTCAGCTTATTCGGCGTCGTCGTCAGCGTCATCACAGATGTTCCGACTACCAGATAAATCAAACGAATGGTGAAATAAATCATATTGTGCAGCCCCTGGTCTGAAATATGGATAAATTTCCACGATACCAGCACAACTTCCCCCTGCGTAAAAAACAGATTGCAAAATGCGGTAATCAAAATCAGCGCCCAGATTGCCTTGACGCCTTTCAGCATAAAAGCAAAAGGAACCTTTGACAGCATAATGACAAAAACAAGTAAAACTGTCACCAGAACAAAGCCCACAATATTACGGAACAAAAACAGTGAAACGATATATACTATTGTGGAAAATAACTTCACCCTTGGATCCAGCGCATGTATCAACGAATCTGCCGGATAATATTGCCCTAATGTAATATCTTTTAACATAGCTTCAATATCTCTTTCTTTGCTTCCTCAATAGTCGTCACAGAATCACTCACTGAAAATCCTGCACGTTTTAAATCCTTCATCAGATAAGTCACCTGTGGGACTGCCAGGCCTGCGGCTTCCAATTCCTCTGCATGGGAAAAAACTTCTGCCGGGACGCCGTCGAGCATGACGCTTCCATGATTCATCACAACGATCCTCTCCACATAATTTGCCATATCCTCCATGCTGTGAGAGACAAGCAGAACCGTCATATGTGTTTTCTCATGAAGCTCACAGATCATCTCAAACAATTCATCTCTGCCCTGAGGGTCCAGACCTGCCGTAGGCTCATCCAATATGAGCGCTTTTGGCTGCATGGCAATGACGCCTGCAATTGCGGCGCGCCTCTTTTGTCCGCCGGACAGTTCAAAGGGCGACATATCCCAGTATTTTTCCGGAAGCTTCACTCTTTCCAGAGCCTCCCGCGCTTTTATAAGCGCTTCTTCCTCGGAAAGCCCCTGATTTTTTGGCCCAAAAGCGGCATCCTTTAATACGCTGACTTCAAATAGCTGATATTCGGGATACTGAAACACCAGACCTGTTTTTCCCCGAAGCTCCCGCATAGAGAAATCATGTGCGTAAATATCTTCACCATCATAATAAACATGCCCGGAAGTGGCGCGAAGCAGACCATTTAACAGTTGAGTCATTGTGGATTTACCGGAACCCGTATGCCCAATCACCCCGACAAATTCTCCATCATAAATTTCCAGATTAATATTTTTTAACGCCTGTATCTCATATGCCGTGCCAGCCGCATA
>CAZGMH010000255.1:0-2351 GCA_964526765.1 uncultured Eubacterium sp. | reverse complement strand
TTCCGGTAAATCTTCAAATGCTGTACCCGGTGCAATTCCGTTGTCCGGATCGCCTACTTCAGGATCATATTCATATCCACATGGACCACATACATATTTTTTCATTCATTTATTCCTCCTGTTTTTTTTAATTGATAACGATAACTATTATCGAGTTCATTATATATCTACATAATAGTCTTGTCAACACAATTTTATATTGAATTTTCAACATCCGATTTTTAATATCTGATTTTTAATATTCCATATTTTAATATTCAATTTTTAACTTTTAATTTTCAACATCCAATTTTTAACTTCCAATTTTTAACATGAGGTATTGTCGAATTTAGTGATTATGGTATACTACCAAATGAGGTGGAATATCATGATTCATATTTTACTGGCGGAGGACAATATTTCCTACCGCAATTTAATGCAGCTTCATCTGGAACGGGCGGGCTATCAGGTTTTTACTGCAGATGACGGAGAACAGGCTCTGAGCATCTTTGAACATGAGCCGATTCATCTTCTGATTGCCGATATTATGATGCCCAATATAGACGGACTTGAACTGACACGGCAAATTCGGGATGCCGGATACACGATGCCCGTTTTAATCATTTCAGCAAAAGGGACTTTAAACGATAAACGCGTCGGTTTTCATTCCGGTGCGGACGATTATATGACGAAACCGATTGAGATGGATGAAATGCTGCTTCGGGTGGAGGCGCTGCTGCGCAGGGCAAATCTTGCGGAAGAAACTATTTTGAAAGTGGGAGACTGTACTTTAAACGCGGACACGATGACCGTGACCTGGAGGGATACAAAGATACCGCTGCGTCAAAAAGAATTTTTGCTTGCGCAAAAGCTGTTGTCCTATCCGGGAAAGATATTTACCAGACAATCCCTGATGGATGAAATCTGGGGGTTTGACTCGGAGACTGACTCCCGCACGGTTGACGTCCATATCAAACGGCTCAGGGAAAAGCTTGGACACATTGATTCTTTTGAAATTCAGACAATCCGCGGCCTTGGATACCGGGCAGCATTGAAATAGAGGAGGCATTTGATGAAAAAATTGCGCCGAAGGCTGACACTGATTTTCTTCTTCTTTGTACTTTTTTCGTCCGCCGCAAGCATTATAATTTTTCTGATGATTCATAATAACAATAATAATGTCCTTTTCAGCAGAACAGATTTTCATTATCTGGTTTTTGGGTTTGCACTCAAGGATTTTGTTGTACTGCTCTGCGCCCTTTTTATCGGAATTGCAATGATTTTCGTATTTTCCAAACGGACCGCCAATCCGATTGCCGCTCTTTCAAAAGCAGCAACGGAAATAGCCTCCGGAAATCTCGACGTTCATGTGGAGGAAAGCGACAGGAAAGATGAGATTGGTGAACTGGAACGGCAGTTTAACCTTATGATACGCGAATTGCAGAGCAATGAATATTTAAAGAAGGATTTTATCTCCAACGTTTCCCATGAGTTTAAAACGCCGCTTGCCATTATTGGAGGATATGCGGACCTGCTGACGGAAGATCCTGTTTCCGAAAAGGAACGAAAAGAATATGCCGCTTTGATTTTGACGGAAAGTAAACGGTTATCCAAGCTGACAAGCAACATCCTGCAATTATCCAAATTAAACCAGGATGAGGTCCGCCCAAAATGCAGGGGATTTTCTCTCGATGAACAGATTCGGCAGAATATTCTCCTGTTAGAGCCTAAGTGGTCCGCAAAAAATCTGAACTTTCAATTAGACCTCCCCGCTGCCGCCTGCACCGGAGACGCGGATTTACTGTCTGAGGTATGGATGAATCTGATCGATAATGCCATCAAATTCTCTCCCCGCGGCAGTACCATTTCCATTCAGTTAAAACCATACGCCGCTTCGGAATATCAAATCTGCATCAAAGATCAGGGAATTGGAATGGATGAGCATACTGCAAAACGGATTTTTGAACAATTTTACCAGGGCGATACCTCCCACAAGCAGGAGGGAAACGGACTTGGACTTGCAATTACCGCAAAAATTCTGGAGCTTCATCACGGTAAGATCAGCGTACGCAGCGAGCCCGAAAAAGGTTCGGAGTTTACCGTTACGCTGCCCCGCCCCGCCCGGAAAACTCCGCCCCATAAAACAACAGAAAATTTTTATAGATAACCGACAGTATTACAAAAAAGGTTACCGGTATTTTCACAAACTGCCGGTAACCTTTCCTTATTCTACCATATGCACAAGTGCATATGGCATTCGCTGTGGGCGACCTATGCGCACTTCGGCGCGTATAATGTCTGACAACATTATATCATAATTATTCGGTAATCATTTCGTAGCCGTAATGTTCAAAATAAAATCCCAACTTTTC
>CAZGMH010000254.1:0-2377 GCA_964526765.1 uncultured Eubacterium sp. | reverse complement strand
GGCATACCTCAGGCAGCAAAGTATACCTGCTTGAAAATCTTGGCTGCGCTCATTGCGCCGCCAAAATGGAGGAAAGAATCAACAATCTTCCCGGGGTAAATGCCGCTACAATTACTTATGCGACAAAACAGCTCCGGCTGTCAGCCGAACATCCGGAGGACCTACTGCCGGAAATCCAAAAAATCTGTTCTTCTATTGAATCGGAAGTAAAGGTAATTCCGCGCATAGATAAGGTTTCAAAGGATACACAGACAAAAATATACCTGATAGAAAATCTGGATTGCGCCCACTGTGCCGCCAAAATGGAAGAACAGATCAACAATCTGGAAGGAATCGCGGATGCGACTATTACTTTTGCCACAAAGCAGCTCCGCGTTACGGCTGTACAGCCAGACCGGTATCTGCCGGAAATCCGCAAAATTTGTACTTCCATTGAATCGGAAGTGCAAATTACCGAAAGGGACAATTCCACGGCGCAGAAAAATACTTCGGAAAATGAGAAATCCCGTTCCCACTCTGATAAAAATCATTTCAGAGAGAAAAAAGAATTGGCTGCTATATTGCTTGGAGCTGCGCTTTTTGTCATCGGTGAAATTCTGGAACATACCGGCGCCGGCAGTATTGCACCTTTCATCGTATTCGTAGTTGGCTATATTATTTTAGGCGGCACTGTTTTGATAAACGCGGCAAAAAACATCTCCCACGGTCAGGTATTTGATGAGAATTTCCTGATGAGCATTGCAACCCTAGGCGCTTTTGCCATCCGCGAATATCCGGAAGCAGTCGGCGTTATGCTTTTCTACCGCATTGGAGAATTTTTCGAACACAAAGCTGTGGATAAAAGCCGCGGACAGATTATGGATGCTGTAGATATGCGTCCGGAAGTTGTAAATCTTCTCATAGATGACGCCGTTCAGGTTATTCCCGCAGAAGATGCCAGGGTTGGCGATATTCTCCTGATCCGCCCCGGAGACCGTATTCCTCTGGACGGTATTATTATAGAAGGCGAAAGCCGCCTCGATACTTCTCCGATTACGGGCGAGCCGGTTCCCGTAACTGTGGGACACAATGATTCGATTACCTCCGGCTGTGTCAATACATCCGGGCAGTTGAAAATCCGTGTGGAAAAACCACTGTCCGAATCTATGGTGACCCGGATTTTGGATTCTGTGGAAAACGCTGCGGCAAGCAAACCGAAAATTGACCGGTTCATCACACGGTTTGCAAAATTTTACACCCCTTGTGTTGTCATTATTGCACTGGCAACGGCCATTCTGCCATCACTGGTAAGCGGAAACTGGAATTATTGGGTTTATACGGCGCTCACGTTTCTTGTTATGAGCTGCCCATGTGCTCTGGTGCTGAGTGTTCCGCTGGCATTTTTCTCCGGAATAGGCGCGGGTTCCAAAAAGGGAATTTTATTTAAAGGCGGTTTATCCATCGAATCTTTGAGCAAACTGGGCGCCGTTATTATGGACAAAACAGGAACTATCACCGAAGGAAATTTCAAGCTTCAGAGCATTATACCCTCAGACGGCTATGAGGAAAACGAACTTCTCGCCCTCTGTGCAGGATGTGAACAGAACTCGACTCACCCGATTGCTGCAAGCATTGTTGCCGCAGCCAGAGAAAAGGAATTATCTTTCCCGGAACCGGACAGTCTGGAAGAAATTGCCGGACACGGCATTGCCGCACAAATGCCGGAAGGTACTGTTTTATGCGGAAACCGTAAATTAATGCAAAAATATGGGATTGCTTTGCCGGATCTTCCTTCTGACATGTATGGAGCCGAAGTATTTCTGGCAGTAAACGGAAGTTTTGCCGGATATATGATTATCTCCGATACAATCAAACCGGATGCAAAGCTTGCTGTTGGCCGGTTACAGGCGTTGGGACTTCATACAGTTATGCTTACCGGAGATTCCAAATCCAGCGCAGATGCCGTCGCGGCTGAGACCGGAATCCATGAGGTACACGCAAAATTGCTTCCGCAGGATAAGCTGGATATTCTTACCAAAGTCCGAAAAGAACACGGCGCAGTTATGTTCGTCGGAGATGGCATTAACGATGCCCCCGTGCTGGCCGGAGCGGATGTCGGCGCTGCCATGGGAAGCGGTGCCGATGCAGCTATCGAGGCTGCCGATGCAGTATTTATGACCTCAAATGTAGAAGCCATTCCGCAGTCAATATCAATCGCCCGGAGTACAAACCGGATTGCTGTACAGAATGTAGTATTTGCACTGATTATCAAAATTGCCGTCATGATTCTCGGATTGACCGGACATGCAAATATGTGGATGGCCGTTTTCGCCGATACCGGTGTGGCTATGATCTGCGTGTTAAATTCAATTCGCGCACTATATACAAAATAAAAAAC
>CAZGMH010000253.1:0-2383 GCA_964526765.1 uncultured Eubacterium sp. | reverse complement strand
ATCCTCCGCTCCGCTTTCCAGACAGATAGCCGCCGCTTCATCACACCGCCGCTCCACATCTTCCACAGTAACGCCGTCAAACATCAAAATCAAATAGGAATCCGCCGTTTTGTGGGGCATGATTTTGTTCAGATAGTAAGCCGCTTCATCTAACAGAGATTTCGGCATATATTCAATAGCTGTCGGATTCAGCGTGGAATTAATAAATCTGGGCACGGTGCCGACACATTCCTCCAGCGAACCATAGGGCACCAGAAGCGTATAGGATACCTTCGGCTGAGGAATAACCCGCATTCGCAGCTTCGTGGCTATACACAGTGTGCCCTCCGACCCGACAATCAAATCCTTGATGTCATATCCCGACGTATTTTTTGCCACATTGCTTCCAAACTGCATGACAGAACCATCCGGGAGAACACATTCCATCGAAACCACATAATTTCTCGTAACGCCATATCCGACTGCTTTCATTCCTCCGGCATTGGTCATTACATTCCCTCCGATGGAAGCTGTCTTTTCACCCGGTTCCGGCGGATAGAATACGCCCTTTTCAATCGCCGCATTTGCCAGTTCCATGACAAGCACGCCCGGCTCCACAACAACCGTCATATTATCCAAATCCCACTCAAGAATTTTGTTCATTTTTTCTGTGCATAGCAAAATTCCGCCGCAAATCGGCACCGCGCCGCCGGAAAGCCCGGTTCCCGCTCCCCGCGGCGTCACCGGAATTGTATGCTCATATGCATATCTCATGACCTTGGAAACTTCCTCTGTCGTTAAAACCTGAACGACAACATCCGGCGCATGAGTGCCAAAATCCGGCATCTCATCATGATGATAATCGTATTCAATTTCTTCTCCGTAAAACACACGGTCCGGAGAAGTCACATTTTTTAAATATTCCACACCTTCCGGTGTAATGAAACCATATTCCATAGCTCCTCCTCCTTACTGTCTTTTCTCTTTTACTGCCCGGATTAATTCCGGTACAACTGCATACAAATCCTTTACGATACAATAATTGGCAATTTTAAAAATCGGCGCCTCCGGATCCGTATTAATGGAAACTATGCACTCAGAACCATCCATACCTGCCGCAAACTGGACGGCTCCCGACACTCCGCAGGTAATGATCAGCTTTGGTTTTACTGTCCTGCCGGACAGTCCGATCTGTCTGGTCACATCATTCCATCCCTTTTCCACCAACGGGCGCGTCGTTGCTGCCTGCCCGCCCAAAACAAGGGCAAGCTCCTCCAACATTTTCATGTCCTCCTGCTTTTTTAACCCTCTTCCGCCGACCACGAGAATATCTTCTTCCTCAATGCCCTTTATTTTTTCTACGATTTCAGTGCTGATTACTTCCATGCCGGACGCAAGCATCTCATCTGTCACCCGGCAGGGTACGATCTCACCCAAAGGTTCTGTCCTCGATGCGGTATCCATCACCTTATAACGAACCGTGGCAAATTGAGGTCTGGTGCGGGTAGTTATAATCTGAGCCATAATGTTTCCGCCAAAGGCGGGACGAATCTGAACCAGATCCGTGTTTTCTTTCATATCGAGTACTGTGCAGTCGGCAGTCAGACCGGTACGGAAACGGGTCGCACATGCCGGCGCCAGTGAGCGTCCCAGGGCTGTGGCGCCTACCAGGACAACTGTCGGTTTTACCCTGCGAATACAGTCTGACATTATATTTGTATAGACATCCCCCCTGAAATTCGCCAATTCTTTATGGGCGTACACATACACTTTATCCACACCGTAATTTAATAGCTCTTCTGCCTGCTCATTTGCTTTTTCACCGCCGATAAAGACCGCATATACCGGATGGTTAATTTTTGACGCCAGTTCCCGCGCTTTTCCAATTAATTCAAACGCCACCGGATGAATCCCCGTCTCCTCCTGCTCCACAAATACCATAACTCCATTCCACGCGTCCTTATCCACATCCTGTTTCACTTCATCTTCCATAAGGGTAACAGCCTGAACCGGACAATTTTTTACACAGAGCTTACACATTTTGCAGGACGCGTTGATTTCCACCTTATCATTTTTTATCTCCAATGCGCCAAAGGGACATTTTTCCACACACTGCCCGCAGAGGGTGCACAAATTCTGATTAAAATTTAATGATGCCATTGTTTTACCCTCCCTATATGTATTTTCTTTCTATAAATAAATCTGCCAGTTGTTCTGCGGTTTCTGCTTCCGTTCCATTCAGAAAAACCTGCCCGTCATGGCTTTTCGGCGGAAAAATCCGCTCTACGGAAGTCGCAGAGCCTTTCAGCCCATAATGTGCCGCATCCTGATCTTTAAATTCCGCAAAAGTCACCATCTTCACTTTTCGGTCTTTCGTGGCCGTTTTCAGGCGATAAGAGGGCAG
>CAZGMH010000252.1:0-2385 GCA_964526765.1 uncultured Eubacterium sp. | reverse complement strand
TGGTGGGATACAATGATACGAACTATTTTTCGATGACTTTTAAGAAACATTGCGGTGAATCTCCGACCCGTTATCGCAGCATGAAACGCGGAGAGGGGGAACTGAAATCAAGGGAAAAGGAGAAAATCAGGAATGACAAGAGAACAGGCAAGAGCGAAAGCGCATGAATTAGTTGGGGAAATGACATTGGAGGAAAAGGCGTCGCAGTTACGGTTTGACGCTCCGGCAATCGACAGATTTGCCATTTAACAGGTGAAAATAAGGAACAGACAGGAATGAACAGGTAAGAATTATGAGAAAGATACGATTAGGGGCAACCTTTTTGGCGGGGATAGCAGCAGTATCCCTGCTTGCGGGGTGTGGAACAGATAATGGGGAACAGAGTGAAACTGTTTCGGCAGTTGGGCAGGAACAGGAGGAAGCTTCTGCCGCAGAGGGACAAAGCAAGGAAATTAATCCGGAGGATATGGCGGAGAATCTTGAGAGCGCAGAAAACCCGGATTTTGAAAAGGAAGATATCCGGGGCATTTCCGTGGTTGTGGATGGGAAACCCGTATACCAGATGAATTATACTCCGCAGGAGGACAAAGAGAGTTATCTGTATTGGAGTATGTTGACGCCTTATCCATCCACAGTTATTGTGAATACAGAGACAATGTACCAACTGTATGAGACAATTGCGGGATTGGATTTAACATCCGGCACGGAGGAACAGGCGGATGCTTCCCAGACGCCGGAAAGCTTTGATACCTATATCACGCTCAATTATTTTGACGGCGGGGAGGACGAAGCAGAAGCGGAACCGAATAAGACAGTGACACTGCTGATCGGAGAGGAGATGGACGGACAGTATTACTGTGTATTGAAGGGGGATGAAGAAAAAGCGCTTCTGCTGGATACGGTGACACTGAATGAGATACTGCAATATGATCCCTATGACCTGATTTTAAAAATCCCGTATGTGGTTAATGTAGTGACCGTAGGGGAAGTCGATATTACTTATAAAGGCAAGGATCATACAATGACCCTGGACGGCGGCGTTTACAAAATAAACGGGAAAGAAGTGGATTCTGATGAATACCTGAATTTATACTCCGAGCTGATGCAGCCGATGCTGGACGGGGAAATCCCGGAGGGCGCCGTACTGGAGACGGAACGGGAGCCGCTTATATCCATGCGCTATGTCCGCAATATGGAGGGAGCAAAGGATTATGAAGTCGGCATCTATACGTATGGGGATAACCGGTATACGGTCAGCGTGAACGGCGTAGAAAAATTCTTCCTGTCGGCGGAAGACGTGGAAGCGCTGGAGAAAGTATTGAAGGATGCTTTTTGATTTCAATTTTAAAAAGTTTTCTTTATTATATTGTTATCCTCCTGTATTTATTGGGATGAAGCTGCATCTTCTTCCATGTAGCGGGCAAAAATCCGGTTCAGATATACGGAACTCCAAAATGCAATCAGGGAGAATCCGATCAGAATCCAGAATAGCAGGGCATACTGCATAATCTTCGTATCTACGCCAAAGCTGATAAACAGAGGTACAGCGACAGTCAGATACGCAGTGATAACCATTGGAAAATGTGCAATAATCATAGTAAATGCGTTTTTTGCAGTTCCTTTCAGTGTATTTTCAAATGTGGCGATCAGAGGAAATACAAACAGGAAAAATAAGCTGTATAATATAGCCAGCGCCCAGGTGATTACAGTGTAGGCGGAAGCGAGAAGGCCGCCGTTTACAAAAGCGGCAGTATATACGATATACAGCAGGAAATATAAAAGAAGGGCGATCAGCCAGAATACGGTAGCCTGTTTGAAATTCCGGGCGAACGCTTTAAAATATCCCCGGACGACATACCCCTCCTCATTGCGAACCATTTTCAGGGAGATGGAATACAGGGCGGTGATGGACGCGCCTATAGTAAAAACAGGAATACAGGTCAAAATAAATGCGAAATTTAACAGAACCAAGTTCATAAGCCGGGTCATAAAACGGGAAAATTTGTTGTCGTAGTTAAAAAGATTAAACTTCAAAATAGCGTCTCCTTCCATTAGTACTTTTTAGTATACCAGTAAAAAAATATGGAAACAAGGGAACAAAAAAAAAGCGCAGAAAATTACAGAAATAAGGTAGAAAAATAGAGATGCAATGATCATGGCGCCAGAGGAGAACGCCGTCTCCCAGAGTCCGCAAAATGTAGGCGAATATATTCCCTGCCATCAGCGGAAGAAAGCGAAAATTAATTTTCCGGGGAAACCGGAGGTCATATTGCTCATAATGTTCTCCTTTTCCCCGGAATAATAAATACTGTTAATAATCAGGCAAGTACGTCATCAGCCTCGCACCCGCAGGCAAACGGGCCTGCAAGCGGCTGCATATCCCGT
>CAZGMH010000251.1:0-2388 GCA_964526765.1 uncultured Eubacterium sp. | reverse complement strand
AATGTATAATATATTGAGGAATGCCAGTCCGGGCGGCGCCTGAACGCTGGCGTTTTTTGTGAAAGGGAGAATAGAGAAGCCATATGCAGGATTTTGTGTTGGAGGAATACATTAGTAAAGGGATACAGGATATCATGAAGGATATCGCGAAAACCACGTTTAAAGACCCGGCGGAGAGTATGTTTATGGCGAGGTTTGCCCTGGCGGTGAAAAAAGCGAATGACATTCGGGCGGAATATGAAAAAGGCGGGGAGCATATACCGCCTTTTCTGATTGCAAGCATCACATCGAGCTGCAACCTGCATTGCAAAGGCTGTTATGCCAGGGAAAACAATATTTGTTCTGACGAAACCGTAGACGGTCAGTTGACCACAGAGGATTGGGGAAAAATTTTTTCTCAGGCAAAAAATCTGGGTATCAGCTTTATCCTGCTGGTCGGCGGAGAACCGCTGATGCGTCCGGAGGTGTTGGCGGAGGCGTCAAAATTTCCGCAGATTTTATTCCCTGTTTTCACAAACGGAACAATTATGAATGAAACGTATTTAAAACTGTTTGTGAAAAACCGTAATCTGGTTCCTGTCATTAGTGTGGAAGGTCATGTGCAGGCAACGGATGGGCGCAGGGGGGAGGGAACTTTTGCCCTCCTTGACAGGACTATGGAACAGTTAAAAAGAGAGCGGCTTTTATTTGGCGCGTCGATCACGGTGACAAGAGATAATATGGAGGAAGCGCTGTCGGATTGTTTTGTGGAGGAGCTGATTGAAAAAGGCTGCCGGGCGGTTTTGTATATAGAGTATGTTCCGGTGGATGAAAAAAGTATGCGTCTTGCACCGACGCCGGAAGACAATCATTATATCGAGACGGCGGTCCATAATCTCCGGAAAAAGTATGAAAGAATATTATTTATCAGTTTTCCGGGGGATGAACATAAAAGCGGCGGCTGTCTTGCGGCGGGAAGAGGGTTCTTCCATATTAATGTTTATGGGGGAGCGGAACCGTGCCCTGCCAGTCCGTTTTCGGACATGAATGTCAAAGATGCGGGGCTCAGGAAAGCGCTGGGGAGTCCGCTTTTTCAAATATTGCGGGAAGAAAATATTTTGACGGAAGATCATGCCGGCGGCTGCGTCCTGTTTGATAACCGGCGGAGAGTGGAGGAGTTATGCAGAAACCGTAAGGAAAATGTTAATTATAAGTGATGATTTGCGTACCAAAGCCATCCGCACCCATCCTCGCCTGTCTGCCCGGACAGCCGGGTATGTCCGTCATACACGAAATCGCATCTGACCTTTTCAGAAGTCTTAAAGCCAAAGAAGCGCTATAATCAAATTTATCGAGAAATATCATTTTTTCTGCCGGGGAAGAGATGCTTCTTCCTGATGTCCCAACAGTTTTCCGGAATTATCTGCCAGTTATATAGCCGTTTACAGGCTGCCTTTTCAGACAGCTTGTGAAAGTGCGTCTTTTTTTGGAATCTTATCTGCCTGCTTTCACACGAATACATCCTTTTTGCTTTGAAGTTTTACAGTTATTATTATATAGAAAAAATAGCCGGGGAATGATGCGCGTAATATGACGCTAATATGGATAAAACGAATTTTCCGGCGTTATTCCGGATGGGATAATGGAAGCGTCACCCGCAGAAGATACGGTGAAGGAGGAAATAAGAGTGAAAAATACGGAAATGTACGACAGAATAGGAGCATATCTGGAAAATATGGAGATGGAGGAGCGGTGCGCTGCTACCATAATTCAGTATAAGCGGGAGATACGCTCATTTCTTGCATGGGCAGGGGATGAGGAGATTACCAGGGAGACGGTCATCCGCTATAAGGACAGGCTGCAGGGTGAATACAAACCCGCTACTGTCAACGCGAAGCTGGCGGCGCTGAACAGCTTTTTTGCTTTTCTGGGACAGTTAGAATTGAAAGTGAAACAGCTCAAAATCCAGCGGCAGGCGTACTGCTCCCAGGAAAAAGAACTGACCCAGGCGGAGTATGGGCGTCTGGTTGCGGCGGCAAAGGAACGGGGCAGCGAAAAACTGGCGATTCTGCTCCAGACAATCTGCTCCACGGGCATCCGGGTATCGGAGTTGAAATTCATCACAGTGGAGGCGGTGGAAACCGGCGAAGCGCATGTCCGGCTCAAGGGGAAGAACCGCACCATCCTGCTCCCCGGCAAGCTGCGCAAACTGTTGCGGAAGTACATCAAAAAACAGCATATAAAAAGCGGTCCGGTGTTCGTGTCCCGGACGGGGAAGCCCCTCGACCGTTCCAATATCTGGCGGATGATGAAGAACCTGTGTGAGAGCGCCGGGGTAGACCCGAAGAAAGTGTTCCCCCATAACCTGCGCCATCTGTTTGCCCGGAAGTTCTACTCCATCGACCACGA
>CAZGMH010000250.1:0-2403 GCA_964526765.1 uncultured Eubacterium sp. | reverse complement strand
ATTTTGATATGCAGCTTTATTTATATCAAAGTATTAAAGACAGATGATTAGGAAGTGGGAATAGAAATGAAAGAAAAGAAAAAAAAGAAAAAAACAGCAGGACTCCCGGGACTGATTGGCGCCGTTATATTTCTAGTAGTAATCGTGTTCCCCTTTTATTGGCTGATTATAACATCTGTAAAAGATCCGGCCGATATCAGCCTTATACCGACAGAATTATGGCCTTCCAGATTTTCAGGCGCTTTTTACGAGAGTGTATTTGTAGAACACCATCTGATGACCTATGTGCTCAACAGTGTTGTTGTGGCGGCAGGAACGATGATCGTAACCACGATTGTGGCTTTCCCGGCAGCATATGCCTTTTCACGAATTAATTTTAAATTCAAGAAATTTATTAAAAATTTTATTCTTGTGGCAAATATGTTTCCGCTGATTGCCATTGTTACACCGATGTTTGTCATTTTCAGGAAGCTGCATCTGATTAATACATATGCCGGTCTGATCATTCCCAGCGTAATCCTGACTTTGCCGATGTCCATCTGGACATTGATTGCGTTTATCGATACGCTGCCCTATGAGCTGGAGGAATCTGCTTTGATTGACGGGTGCAGCAGGGCGCAGTCCATCTTTAGAATGGTGATTCCGTTATCAGCTCCGGGTCTGTTTACAACGGCGATCATCGCATTTATTACGGCCTGGAATGAGTTTATGTTTGCATTGATTTTGGTAACACAGGATTCCATGCGGACTGTTCCTATCGCAATTTCACTTTTCCCCGGACAGTTTTCTGTGCCGTGGGGAGATATGTCTGCGGCGTCTGTTGTGGCGACCATACCAATCATTGTCATAGTTTTACTGTTCCAGAAAAAGATCGTATCCGGACTGACTTCAGGAGCTGTAAAAGGATAAGGAAGAGAAAAGAGGTTTTGAAAGATGAAGTTTTTTTTAGACAGCGCAAAGCTGGATGAAATAAAATATGCTTATGAAACGTTTGCAATTGACGGTGTAACAACCAATCCGAAACATATAATGCTTAGTGGAAAACCATTTTTGTCCGCTGTTCATGATATTGCGGGCTGGGTTGAAAAAGAAGGTCTTATCGGGTATGAGAGATTTCCTGTATCGGTCGAGGTCAATCCTCATCTGTCGAAAGCGGAGGATATCATAGAAGCAGCCGAAAAAATATCTGCAATATCACCGAACTTTGTCATTAAGATTCCGGCTACATCGGAGGGAATCACAGCAGCCCGGAAACTGGAAAAAGAAAATATCCGGACCAATGTGACGCTGATCTTTTCGGCGGCACAGGCAATTCTGCCGGCAAAAAATAAATCTCTGTTTGTCTCTCCTTTTATCGGTTGGAAAGAAGAGAACGGTGAGGATTGCAGGGGTTATATAAAAGATATTGTCACCATCTATAAAAATTATGGTTTTTATGGAAAAACACAGATTATCTGTGCTGCCATCCGCACACCAAAACAGATTGCAGACTGTGCGGTATCGGGCGCTGATATCGTCACCTGCGGGCTGAACGTATATCAGGATGCAATGAAACATGCCTATACCAGACAGGGAATTGAGACGTTCTGTGATGCCTGGGATCACACAGTAACAGATAAATAACAGGAAATGTTTTTTTGGAGGATTGCGGCAGTATGAAGATAGGATTTATCGGTCTCGGTATTATGGGAGAAGCCATGTGTGGGAATATTATAAAAAAGCATGATGATATAGTCTATGCCTATGATGTTGTGGAAGAAAAAGTGCGTCGGCTTGCAGAAGCCGGCGCGGTTGGTTGCGAAAGCGCTTTAGAGCTGGCAGAAAAAAGTGATCTTATCATTTCCATGGTCCCAAAGTCAGAACATGTAAAAGATGTATATGAGCAGATTATCCCTGCGTTAAATGAAAGCAAAATCTGGGTGGATATGAGTACCATTGATCCATCTGTTTCCATAGGGATTGCAAATAAAGTGAAGTCTGCCGGCGCACAATTTTTAGATGCGCCGGTGGTAAAGTCTAAACCGGCTGCGATTGCAGGGAAGCTTGGAATCTATGTGGGCGGAGATCAGGCAATTTATGAGACAGTGGAGCCAATCCTTTCCTATATGGGCGAAAATGTTATCCGTATGGGTGAAAACGGAAGAGGTCTTGTGATGAAAATCTGTCACAATGCTTTGGTTTCCCAGATTCAAAATGGAGTTAATGAAACAGTTCATCTGGCAAAGTTAAACGGAATTGAAGTCTGGAAGTTTGCAGAAGCCGTTTCTTATGGCGGGGGACAGAATTTTTATCTGGATTCTAAAAAAGAAGCGATTGAAAACAGAGATTATGATGTTGCTTTCTCAGCAGAAAATATGGCAAAGGATGTGGGCATCTGTCTCAGACTGGCAGAGGAAAACGGAT
>CAZGMH010000249.1:0-2447 GCA_964526765.1 uncultured Eubacterium sp. | reverse complement strand
CGTCGGCAAATCGCCAAATAAGAGCAGATATGCCACTTCCTCAAACCCATACCGTTTTCCCTCGAAGCCTTTCACCAGATCGATTACATTATACCCCCTGTACCAGAGATTTCCATCACAGGGAATCTTTTTGCCGTCCTCCATTCGGAACGCCTCGATACGTGATATATTTGTGAGTCCCGCCACTACGCCATTTCCGTTTTTATCTCTCAGTCCGCGCAAAACTCCATTGGCATCAAACAATTCCTCCGTGATACTGTCTGTGACCATACAATGTTCTGCGTATTCCTTTGTAAAAATGTCCAGAGCTGTTACATCATACATAAAAATCCTCCTTTTGTTCGTCAGCGAACTATGTGAACAAACTATTCAAGACTCGCTGTCCCTGTTGCCGAAATCCTTGCTGTTGTGTTACTGATTTTCCCACTTCCCATAACATATCATTCTGTCCAGTTTAATAAGATTGATACTCCCGATCCAGATTCTCAATCACCTTTTCTGCAGCCCGGATTATGGTTTTTTTCTCCTCGTCCGTGACTCCGGCAAACAGAATTTCAAGAAAACGCTTCCTCTCCGCTGCAAATGCCTGAATCAGAGGTCCCGCCTTCTCCGTAACGGAAAGATGAATACATCTGTGGTCATTGACATCCCCTGTCAGAATTAAATAACCTCTGTTTCGCAGATTTTCCACTGATTTTGAAATATGAGCTTTTGAAATGTGCAGTTCATACATGATATCTTTCGCCGTATCATGGACGCCCGATTTGGACAAAAAATCCAAAATGTCCATCTCTACCAAACGCACGCCATAATCCTCATTTAATCTCTCGCACCTTTTCTCCAAAATTTTACGAAACTGCTGACCGCCAACCAGCACATCCAGTGTCCTTTCCATTTTTCTCCCCACTTTGTTCGTTAGTGAACTATTATTTAATAATACTCCTTTGTGATTTTTTTGTCAACCAATACTTTTATCAACACTTTTATGCTGATTACATTTCTTATTTTTATCCCAGGGTCACGTCAAGTATCATCATTACGACAAATCCCATGATAAATCCAAGCGTGCCGGATTTATCATGTTCATCCGTATAAGCTTCCGGAAGCAATTCCTGTACGACCACATAGACCATTGTCCCCGCCGCAAAAGACAATAAAAACGGCATCATGCCTAATACCCAACCGGAAACTGCCGCTGCCAGCACTCCAAACAAAGGCTCCACAATTGCCGACATACTTCCAAAAAGAAATGCCTTTTTCCGATTCATTCCCTCATTAATCAGCGGAAGCGCCACCGCAGTCCCTTCCGGGTAATTCTGTATACCGATACCAACAGCCAGCGCTGCCGCACCGGAAAGCATTGCCGGCTGCTCAGGGTGCTGTGCCGCCAGCGCAAACCCCAGGCCAACCGCCATTCCCTCCGGAATATTGTGCACTGTAATTGCAAATACAAGCATTGCCGCACTTCTTCTGACTGTAAAGCGCCCGGAACGTTCATATCTGCTTTTTAACCATATATCTGCCGCCAAAAGCGCCACAACGCCGCTTAAAAAGCCGAATACAGCCGCCAGACAACTGTTCTGTCCCAATTCCTTCGCCCGCTCAATTCCCGGAATCAGCAATGACCAGACGGAGGCTGCAATCATCACGCCCGCCGCAAATCCAGGAAAAATACATTGTATCTCTCTGGACACTTCCCGGCGCACAAAAAACACATTGCAGGCGCCAAGAACTGTCACCCCAAATGTAAACAACGTCCCCAGTAATGCCATAAATATACCGCTCATTCTATTCTGCCCCATAAAAAAATTATGATATAACAAAATATGCCCGAAGTGTTCAGCGGTTACAATTATATGTAACTTTTGAATACTTCGGGCACATTTTCCCGCTTTTTGTTAATTGCTCAAACCCCTGAACTTGAGAATGAGCCTATAACAATTTTGTATAAAATTTGGTTTATTTTTTTCCAAGCCATATGTTCTATCTGAAATTGCCATTATCATTTTGTTATCAGGAAATTATTATCATAATATTTATTAGAAACTTTATCTTTATTTTTCGAATAGATAGAATGAATATGCAAATCTATTTTTATGATTCGGGTGTCAAAAGCCTGTGCTCTGTTTCGGATATGGCAATTTGCACAAGACCATAAATTTTCTGAAATTCGGGCAAGGGCATCGGCGCTTCCATAAACAAACGATAGGCAGATTTTTGCAGTTTTGCGAGCATAGCGTGTACAGAAATCAACTGTTTGAGCGCTTTTAGCGCGAGTTTTGATTTCTGTACACAGATAAGCGGCGTAGCAAAAGAACAAAAGTGTGCTTCATATACTCTCGTGAGCAATAATTTGGAAAGCACAGCTTTTGTTCCGCGCGCGTAGCTGCGCATCCTTTGCCCGCAGGGCTTTTGTTTCATGGAATATTGCGAAGCAATTTCCCATG
>CAZGMH010000248.1:0-2467 GCA_964526765.1 uncultured Eubacterium sp. | reverse complement strand
ATAGCAGGGCATACTGCATAATCTTCGTATCTACGCCAAAGCTGATAAACAGAGGAACGGCGACGGTCAGATACGCAGTGATAACCATGGGGAAATGTGCAATAATCATAGCCAATGCGTTTTTTGCAGTTCCTTTCAGTGTATTTTCAAATGTGGCGATCAGTGGAAATACAAACAGGAAAAATAAGCTGTATAATATAGCCATCACCCAGGTGATCACCGTGTAGGCGGAAGCGAGAAGGCCGCCGTTTACAAAAGCGGCAGTATGTACGATATACAGCAGGAAATATAAAAGGAGGGCGATCAGCCAGAATACAGTAGCCTGTTTGAAATTCCGGGCGAACGCTTTAAAATATCCCCGGATGACATATCCCTCCTCATTGCGGATCATTTTCAGGGAGATGGAATATAGGGCTGTGATGGACGCGCCTATCGTAAAAACAGGAATACAGGTCAAAAGAAATGCGAAATTTAACAGAACCAGATCCATAAGCCGGGTCATAAAACGGGAAAATTTGTTATCATAGTTAAAAAGATTAAATTTCAAAATAGCGCCTCCATTCATTCGTGTTTTTTAGTATACCAGTAAAAAAATATGGGAACAAGGGAACAAAAAAACAGCGCAGAAAATTACAGAAACAGGGTAAAAAAATAGAGATGCATTTGATTGTTCCGGGAAAAAACATATGCTATCATTAATAGCAGAAACAGCAAAAACTGACGAGAGGATGTGCGATATATGATTCAAAATCCCATTATTCCCGGTTTTAATCCCGATCCCTGCATCTGCCGGAAAGGGGAAGATTACTATCTGGCAGTATCCACTTTTGAGTGGTTTCCCGGAATCCCGATTTACCATTCCAGAGATTTGAAGCACTGGGAGCTGTATACCCATGTGCTTACCGATGATGAAAAGGTGGATTTGAAAAAGCTGCCGAGTGCAAAGGGGATTTGGGCGCCTTGTCTGACCTACTGCGAGGAGGAGGATCTCTTTTATGTAGTTTATGGCGTGATGAATTCCATGAATGCCCGGTATTTTGATGTAGATAATTTTCTGATTACAGCCAGGGATATAAAGGGTCCCTGGAGCGAGCCTGTTTATCTTCATTCTGCGGGTTTTGACGCTTCGATTTTCCATGATGACGACGGGCGGAAATATGTAGTATCATTGGACTGGGAGACCAGAGAAAATTATGAAAAACCCGGGGCGATTTGTCTGGTTGAATATGATCCTGACAAAAAAGAGATTATCGGTTATCCGAAACGGGTCTGGTGGGGCGGCACGGACCGCGGCTGTATAGAAGCGCCGCATCTGACAAAACGGGGGAACTATTATTACATTATGTGCGCCGAGGGTGGAACCGGATATAATCATTGTGTTACAATGGGACGATCCACGAATGTGGACGGCCCTTATGTAAAGGATCCGAAAAATCCTATCGTCACCAGCATTCCGGGATATTCCTATGAGCGGGATGACCCGGATCACCTGAAACCGAAATATTTTAACCCGGATTCCGTGCTGCAGAAATCCGGCCACGGAAGCTATGTAAACCTGCCAAACGGCGAAGTTTATCTGGTTCATCTGACTTCCCGCCCCTTTGTCCCGGAGCTTCGGTGTACGCTGGGCAGGGAGACGGCGATTCAGAAAATGAAATGGACCAGGGACGGGTGGCTTCGGATGGCAAATGATGATAACCTGGCACAGTTACAAGTACAGGAGCCCGATTTGCCGGAAGCGCCGCTTCCCGCGATTCCTGAATTTGACGATTTTGACGGGGAGGAACTGAGGAACTGCTATTATGCTCCGCGCATTATGCCGCAGCGCTTTGCCGACCTGAAAGCCCGTCCCGGCTGGGTTCGCCTCAGGGGACAGGAATCCCGGACTTCCCTGAACAAAGTAAGCATTCTTGCGAGGAAGCTGACCAGCGTTTATGCGCGGGTAACGACAAAAATGGAATTTTCGCCGGAAGTACATCAGCACAGTGCAGGCCTGATTATGTATTACGACAACATGAATTATATTTATTTGCGGAAATATCACAGCGAAACATTAAAGCAGGATGCATTGACGGTTGTTCAGATGGAAAACGGCGCGAGAACGGTGTATCTGGATGATCGCACGCCGGTTCATGACGGACCGATTTACATGAGATTGTATATTGAGGGACGCAGAAGCTGGTTTGAATGGGGATATGACGGTGAGAATTATGAAAAAACAGGAGCCGTGTTTGATACGACGAAGTTTTCGGATGAATATTGTAAGTATGGTGAGTTCACCGGGACGATGGTTGGTATCACCTGTGCGGACAGGGTGCTCCACCGGCATTATGCTGATTTTGACTTTTTGGAATATGTGGCTGATGAGTCAAAGCCTGTAGATTGAAAGCGGCGTATGGCTGGTGCGCCCGTGAATAAAATATGGCAGATGATTGTATTTTGCCGAATTGTAAAAAGCAGCCTCCCG
>CAZGMH010000247.1:0-2501 GCA_964526765.1 uncultured Eubacterium sp. | reverse complement strand
CATCCGCTGACGCAGCGGCGCAGGCGGAAGCAGAAGCGGCGGCAGCGGCGCAAGCGCAGGCGGAGGCAGAAGCGGCGGCAGCAGCTCAGGCGCAGGCGGAGGCAGAAGCGGCGGCAGCGGCAGCAGCAGCCCAGGCGCAGGCAGAGGCAGAAGCGGCAGCGGCGGCAGCAGCAGCCCAGGCAGAGGCAGAAGCACAGCAGCAGGCGTCTGTCGTTGTAAATGCGATTAATTCCATTGGCACGGTTACACTGGACAGCGGCAGTGCAATATCCGGCGCCCGGTCCCAATATGACGGATTATCCGACGCGGCAAAATCATATGTGTCAAATTATGATACGCTGACAGCGGCGGAAGCAGCTTATGCGGCATTGCTTCAGCAGCAACAGGACAGTCAGCAGCCGGAGCCGCAGCAATAGAGAATAAAAATAACCGGAAAAATTGAATAGGAAAGATGGTTTACGGTGACAGCCCGGAACTGATTTATGAAAATAAATTGGTTCCGGGTTATCTTATGGGTAAAATGTCCAAAAACAGGAAATACTAGAAGAAAAATGTCAGGAGGACGATGATATGGTAGACGTACAAAAAGCGGCAATTATAGGATGTGGATTTGTGGGAGCATCCACTGCCTTTAGCTTGATGCAGAGAGGACTTTTTTCTGAGCTGGTATTGATTGATGCTGATAATAAAAGAGCGGAGGGTGAGGCTATGGATATCAGTCACGGGCGCCCCTTTGCTCACACAATGAATATTTACGCGGGGAGTTATGAGGACGTCGGCGATTGTGCGCTGATTATCATTACGGCAGGGGCAAACCAGAAGCCGGGCGAGACGAGAACGGCATTAGTCCATAAAAATGTGGAAATTTTCAAATCCATCATCCCGCAGATTACGGAGCAGGGATTCGAGGGTATCCTTTTGATTGTGGCAAACCCGGTGGATATATTGACCTATGCCGCTCTGAAAATATCCGGTTATCCAAAAGAGAGGGTAATTGGAAGCGGGACGGTATTGGATTCCGCCCGTTTTCGTTATCTGCTCGGTGAACATCTGAAAGTTGACAGCCGCAGTGTACATGCGATGATCATCGGCGAGCATGGGGACAGTGAGCTTGCGGTTTGGAGCGGGGCAAATGTGTCCGGTATTGATGTAAATCATTTTTGTGAAATCCGCGGTTTTTACAATCACGAGGAGGCTATGGAGCAAATTTACTGCCGGGTACGCGACAGCGCCTATCAGATTATTGAAAGAAAAGGCGCGACCTATTACGGCGTTGCTATGGCAATCGGAAGGATTGCCCAGAGTATCATTCGGGATGAACATGCAGTTTTGCCGGTGTCCAGTCTGATGGAAGGCGAATACGGGCTGTCAGATTTGTGTATCAGTGTACCGACAATTGTGGCCGAAAACGGTGCGGAAAAGGTATTGGAGATTCCCTTGAGTGACAAAGAACAGATAGAACTTGCAAAATCAGCCAGGGAGGTACAGGAGATTTTGCGGGAAGTAGGAATTTGACGGGAAGCAGGAAACTAACGGAAGCAGAAATCCGGCAAAAAGCAGGAATTTAATTTCGCGGAAATTTACAGAAATTCGCAGAAATTTTGCCGCATTGCGGACTTCGGCGGCGTATGATATGATAGAGAGCGAAAGGAAGGGAAAAGATGGACGAACGACTGGAACGTCTGGCGCAGCATAAGCCGACTTTAATAGGAATCGAGGATTGCAGAAAGTCCGCAGTGTGTATCCCGCTTATTCAGACACGACAGGGATATGAGGTTTTATTTGAAGTACGCTCTTCAAAAATTGTCAGTCAGCCGGGGGATATCTGCCTTCCGGGAGGAATGCTGGAGCCGGGCGAGACGCCGCAGGAAGCGGCAGTGCGGGAAGCGATGGAAGAACTTCTTGTTTCAAATACACAGATACAGATGCTTGGACTTATGGACGTCCTTTTTACGGGAATGGGATTGATTCTTTATCCCTATGCGGTGGTTCTAAAGGATTATCAGGGAACATACAGTAAAGATGAGGTGGAGGAAGTATTTACAGTTCCGCTGGAATTTTTTCTGAATGGAGAACCGAAAGTGTATCAGACGGAAGCCCAGGTAATTCCCGGCGAAGATTTCCCTTATGACCTGATTTACGGCGGCAGGGATTATGCCTGGAGAAAACGCAGGGAGGATGTTTTGTTTTATCAATACAAAGATCGTGTAATATGGGGATTGACGGCAAAGATTATGCGGTCTTTTGCGCGGATTTATAAGCGATAAGCGAAAAAGGACAAGAAAAAAAGCAATAGGAGAATAAGCGGAAAAGGGCGAGAAAAAAGCAATAAGAGAATAAGCGGAAAAACAATATGAAAAAAATAAGAGAATAAGCGGAAAAGTGACAGAGGAAAAGGCAGACATAACCGTTTTGTCCGGGGATTGGGCGGTTATATCTGCTTTTTATGTGAACTTCCTTGATAATTAACTCTCGACTATGAAGAGTTGTATCGATAAGTG
>CAZGMH010000246.1:0-2513 GCA_964526765.1 uncultured Eubacterium sp. | reverse complement strand
TTTTGCGGGATAAGTTTTCGGTTTTATATTTGCAGTATACTTTCCGGTATGGTACAATGTTCTATGATATTTATCAGGGAGACGAAACAATGAGAACGGACATAGATTTATCCACCTGGAATCGTGCACACCTTTTCCGGTCATATCTCGGCACTGATTTTCCGTATATCAATATAGGCTGTGAAATGGATATTACAAAATTATATCATTTTACCAGAAAAGAAGGATTATCCCTCTATTTTTCCATGATATATGCGGCCACAAAAATTGCGGATGAGATTGAAAATTACCGCTACCGCTTTGAGGGGGAACAGCCCTTCGTCATCGACAAAAATACCGCATTTGCCACACATCTCATATCGGGAGAGGATATTTTCACTATGGTGGAATGCGACGCTTATCCGACCTTACCGGAATTTGCGGCAAAGAACCGTACAAAAGCCGATATTCCTCAGCCTGAAAGCGGGCTGGCAGCCATGAGCGGGCGTATGGATATTCTCAATTTTACCTGCATTCCCTGGATTCGTTATACACATTTCGTGCGTACAATCCGCACCGATGGGGCAGACTGTGTCCCAAAGCTGTCCCTGGGTAAAATTTCCCATGAAAACGGAAAGGTTCTGATTCCTTTCTCTTCCCAGACCCATCACGGCCTGACAGACGGAGTCCATGTCGGCAGGTTTTTCAACCGGCTGGAAGAATATCTGCAGGATGAGGGCTGGAAATAAACATGTTTCAGTTTCGGTAAGTCTCCCCGGATAGCGAAACAGTTCAATCATTCATACAAAGGAGGAAAGCTATGAAGAAATTTATTGAAGAATTTAAAGAATTCGCCATCAAAGGCAACATGATGGATCTGGCGATTGGTATGATTATCGGCAGCGCATTTACCGGAATTGTTAATTCCCTTGTAAATGATATCATCAATCCTATTCTCGGTATCTTTACCGGAAAAATCGACTTTTCCAATTTATTTATCACGTTGGACGGTTCTCACTATGAAACGCTCGAAGCCGCGGAATCTGCCGGAGCTGCCGTATTCAAATACGGTTCTTTCATCTCCAACGTCATCAACTTTATCATTATGGCGCTGGTAGTATTCATGATCGTGAAATTTTTGAACAGCCTTCGCAAAAAACCGGAAGAAGCGCCTGCGGCTCCTACTACAAAAACATGTCCTTTCTGCAAATCAGAAATCAGCCTGGAAGCGACACGCTGCCCGCACTGCACTTCTGAATTGACGGAATAAGAATTGCTTTTACTGCAAAATATATGACATAAAAATCACCATACCGTCGATTTCATAATTTGCGGGTTATCGGCGGTATCTTTATGCAAAATGAATAGAAATGAGGTTTAACTACTATGTGGGCTTATGAAAGTGTATTTTACCAAATCTATCCGCTGGGATTTTGCGGAGCTCCTTTTGAAAATGACGGGGTATTGACCCCCCGAATCAGCAAAGTTATTGACTGGATTCCCCATATCAGACAGCTCGGCGCAAACGCCATCTACTTTTCTCCGGTTTTTGAATCCGATACTCATGGTTATAATACAAGAGATTTCCGGAAAATTGATGTGCGTCTCGGAACCAATGAAGATTTCATCAAGGTCTGCGAGGAACTCCACAGGGCAGATATAAAAGTTGTCCTGGACGGCGTATTTAACCATGTAGGCCGCGGCTTCTGGGCTTTCCGGGATGTTCTGGAAAAAAGATGGGATTCCCCTTACAGGGATTGGTTTTATATTAATTTTGACGGCAATTCCAATTACAACGACGGTCTTTGGTACGAAGGCTGGGAGGGCAATTATGACCTGGTAAAACTGAATCTGCGCCATCCGGATGTAAAACAGCACATTTTTGACAGTGTAAGATTTTGGGTGGAAAATTTCGGCATTGACGGGCTGCGTCTGGATGTGGCATACTGCCTCGATCATGATTTCGTCCGCGAGCTGCGCAGCTTTTGCGACAGCTTAAAGGAAGACTTTTTCCTTGTCGGCGAAATGCTTCATGGTGATTACAACCAGTTGATGAACGATTCCATGCTCCATTCTGTCACCAACTACGAATGCTACAAGGGTCTGTTTTCCAGCTTTAATTCCATGAATATGTTTGAAATTATTCATTCCCTGCTCCGCCAGTTTGGACCCGAAAACTGGACGTTGTACCGCGGCAGGCATCTGCTCTGCTTTGTGGATAATCATGACGTAAGCCGTATTGCGAGCAATCTGACAAATGAAAACCATCTGCCGCTTATCTATGCCCTGTGTTTTGGTATGCCGGGTATTCCCTGTGTCTACTATGGCAGTGAATGGGGAGCAAAAGCGCACAAAAACGAAGGCGATCCCGCACTGCGCGCATGTTTTGAAAAACCGGTTGAAAATGAACTGACAGCATGGATTTCTGCCCTCGCCAAAGCGAAAAAATCCAGTAATGCCCTGAACTACGGGGATTTCCGTTCCGTGGTCCTGACAAACAGACAATGTATTTTTGAGAGAAAAACCGACTCCGA
>CAZGMH010000245.1:0-2515 GCA_964526765.1 uncultured Eubacterium sp. | reverse complement strand
AAGTGAAGTATGAGCTTAGTGAACATGATATAATAATTCCGGCAGCGTTCGAGCCCGGTGATTATGGCAGAATAATGAAAAAGAACGGAGGATGCACGATGGAAAAGTTGAAAATATTAGTGGTGGATGACGAGAGCAGGATGCGTAAGCTTGTTCGGGATTTCCTTGTAAAGCATGATTTTGATGTGGTGGAAGCAAAAGATGGAGAGGAAGCGCTTGATATTTTTTATTCTGATAAAAACATTGCGTTGATTTTGCTGGATGTGATGATGCCAAAGATGAACGGATGGGAAGTGTGCCGGGAAATCCGGGAATCATCCAAAGTTCCGATTATTATGCTGACCGCAAAGAGCGACGAAAGCGACGAGCTGATGGGATTTGAGCTGGGTGTGGATGAGTATATTTCCAAACCATTTTCACCGAAGATTCTGGTGGCGCGGGTTGAGGCAATCTTAAGAAGGACGAACCAGCTTTCAGCGGAGGGACATCTGGAAGCGGGCGGAATCTGTCTTGACAAAGCGGCTCATACGGTGACAATTGATGGAAAAAATATTGAAATGAGCTTTAAAGAATTTGAACTGCTCACTTATTTTATGGAAAATACAGGGATTGCGTTATCCAGGGAAAAAATTTTGAACCATGTGTGGAATTATGATTATTTCGGCGATGCGAGAACAATTGACACCCATGTAAAAAAACTGCGCAGCAAGATGGGAGAAAAAGGAGAATATATCAAAACAATCTGGGGAATGGGGTACAAATTCGAAGTGTGATATAAATTTGAAGTAAGTTTAATATAAATTTGATGTTTGATGTTAATTTGAGGCATGATACAAATTTGAGGTATGAAAATGAAACATTCTTTGACACGGCAGATAACTTCCATTGTGGGAATACTGGTGGCGGGCGCCATTGCCCTGTGCTGGATCCTGAATTCTACACTGCTGGAAAATTATTATGTCATGAACAAGAAAAAAGTAATGACAGAGAGTTATTATATCATTTCCAATGCCAGTGAGAAAGATGTCCTGGGTACGGATGATTTTGATGTAACTTTTGACAATATCTGTTCCAACAGCAATATCATGATTATGATCCTGAAGTCAGATGGGACGGTCGTGCGTTCTTCGGTGAACGACCTGACGACCATGCGCCAGGAGTTTATGAATATCCTGTTTGATACGGACCAGACGGAGTTATTAATAGAGGAAGACAATTTTCAATTGATGAGAAAGCAGGATAACCGGCTGGAATCAGAGTATCTTATTTTGGTCGGAGTTCTCAAAAACGGGGATTTGATCCTGATGCGCACGGCGCTTGAAAGTATCCGGGAGAGCGCGGCGATTTCCAACCGCTTTTTGCTGCTGATTGGTTCGCTGGCAATTTGCGCCAGCCTGATTACAGGATTTTTTGTGACAAGACGGATTACGAGACCGATTTTGCAGTTGACTGAGATTTCAAAACGTATGGTGGAACTGGATTTTGAAGCGAAATATGTCCGCGGGGCATGGCGCGACAGGCCGAAGCCCAAAATCAGGGATTTGATGAATCGCAGACAGCTTCAGCCGGCATCCCGGGAAAATATAGTTCCCGGCAACGAGATTGACCAGCTTGGCGATTATATTAACAGGCTGTCGGCGAATCTGGAAAAAACCATATCAGAGTTGAAAACGGCAAATGTGGAATTGCAGAATGATATTGAGAAAAAAATCCAGATTGATGAGATGCGCAAGGAGTTCCTGTCCAATGTATCCCATGAGTTAAAGACGCCTCTGGCATTGATCCAGGGTTATGCGGAAGGGCTGCAGGAATGTATCAATGATGATGCGGAAAGCCGGGAATTTTACTGTGAAGTGATTATTGATGAAGCGGACAAGATGAACCGGATGGTGAAAAAGCTGCTGACGTTAAATCAGTTGGAATTTGGCAATGAACAGGTAGTCATGGAACGGTTTAATATGACGGAACTGATTTATGGCGTGGTAAACTCTTCGAAAATTTTGCTGGAACAAAAAGAAGTGCAGTTGGATATCGGCGGGCTTGAGGAGGCCTATGTATGGGCGGATGAGTTTAAGGTTGAGGAAGTTATCACTAATTATCTGAGCAACGCCATCAATCATGTGGACGGAGAGAAGATTATCCGCATTTTCTATACAAGGCTGGAGGACCGGCTGAGAGTCAGCGTGTTTAATACCGGGAAACCAATTCCAAAGGAGGATATTGACCGGATATGGATTAAATTCTATAAAGTGGACAAGGCCCGGACGAGGGAGTACGGCGGCAGCGGCATTGGTCTGTCTATTGTAAAGGCAATCATGGATTCTTTTCACCAGCAGTGCGGCGTCATCAACCATGAGGACGGCGTGGAATT
Source organism: uncultured Eubacterium sp. (assembly GCA_964526765.1). GTDB lineage: Bacteria > Bacillota > Clostridia > Lachnospirales > Lachnospiraceae > Eubacterium_I. The sequence goes on along the minus strand of CAZGMH010000245.1, from coordinate 144 downwards.
CTGGATGGAATTAAGTACCAGATAACGGTTGTTTTTTGCCTTTATTTCATATATCATAAGTCCATAAGAGGTTGTGGAGGTAAAATAAGTGATAGCAATTATCGATTATGATGCCGGGAACTTAAAGAGCGTGGAAAAAGCGCT
>CAZGMH010000244.1:0-2552 GCA_964526765.1 uncultured Eubacterium sp. | reverse complement strand
AAATTGTGAAAAAAAATATAATTGTTTGAAAAATATGTAAAAGTGCGGTATACTATCCATGCGTTATATACAATGATGCATATTTCTGCTGTCAGCAGAAAAAATTACAGAATAAAATAAAAGGTGGTATAGATATGGGATTATTACAACAGTGGCAGGAAATTGCCTTTAATGAAAAGGCGGACAGAGGAGAATTACAGAAATTCTGGAACCGCTATTTCGTTCTGGAAAAAGGTGTCTATGAAAAACTTCTTTCAAACCCGGATGAAGTGGTGGAGGGAACCGTAAAGGAACTGGCGGAAAAGTTTGATTTGGAGCTTATGGCTATGGTAGGATTCCTGGATGGCATTGACGAGAGCCTGATTACGCCGAATCCGTTGGAAGATTTGACCGAGGATACCCATGTAAGCCTGGCGTTTGATAAAGAGAAACTTTACAAAAATATGGTGGATGCAAAGGCAGACTGGCTGTATGAGCTTCCTCAGTGGAAAGAGATTTTCCCGGAGGAAAAATTAAAACAGTTGTATACAGAGCAGAAGAAATCCGGCACCATCATAAAAGAGGCAAAAGTATATCCAAACGATCCGTGCCCATGCGGAAGCGGTAAAAAATACAAAAAATGCTGCGGCAGAAAATAGGAGATACAGAGAAATGAAGATTACATTAAAGGATGGCTCTTTTAAGGAATATGACCGGAGCCTGAGTGTTTATGATATTGCAAAGGATATCAGCGAGGGATTGGCGCGGGCTGCCTGCGCGGGAGAAGTAAACGGAGAAGTGGTGGACCTGCGCACAGAAATTTCGAAGGATTGTACATTAAACATTCTTACAGCTTCCGACAAAGCGGGATTATCCACAATCCGCCACACAGCGTCTCATGTGATGGCCCAGGCAGTCAAACGGCTGTATCCGAATGCAAAGCTGGCAATCGGACCTTCCATTGATACAGGATTTTATTATGATTTTGAATGTGAGCCTTTTTCGAGAGAAGATTTGGACAACATCGAAAAAGAGATGAAGAAAATCATCAAGGAAGGACATGCACTTAAGAAATTCACACTTCCCAGAGATGAAGCAATCAAATTCATGGAAGAACGTGAGGAACCATACAAGGTAGAATTAATTCAGGACCTGCCGGAGGACGCAGAGATTTCCTTCTATGACCAGGAGGGCTTTGTGGATTTATGTGCCGGGCCTCACCTGATGACGACAAAAGGAATCAAGGCGTTCAAGCTGATTTCTTCCTCTATGGCTTACTGGCGCGGAGATTCCAACCGCGCCCAGCTTCAGCGTATTTATGGAACGGCATTTAACAGGAAAGAAGAGTTAAATGAGTATCTGGAATATCTGGCAGATATCAAAAAACGTGACCACAATAAACTGGGCCGTGAGATGGAACTGTTTACAACCGTTGATGTAATCGGACAGGGACTTCCGCTTTTGCTGCCAAAGGGAACTAAGATGATTATGAAGCTTCAGAGATGGATTGAGGACCTGGAGGATAAAGAGTGGGGATATGTGCGCACCAAGACGCCGCTGATGGCGAAAAGTGATCTGTACAAAATATCCGGTCACTGGGATCACTACAAGGAAGGTATGTTTGTCCTGGGTGATGAGGAAGTGGACAAGGAAGTGTTTGCCCTGCGTCCGATGACCTGCCCGTTCCAGTATTATGTATATAAGAGTTCCCAGAAATCATACAGGGATTTACCGCTGCGCTATGGCGAGACATCCACGCTTTTCAGGGCTGAGGATTCCGGTGAGATGCACGGTCTGACCCGTGTCCGCCAGTTTACAATTTCTGAGGGACACCTGATTGTCCGCCCGGATCAGATGGTGGAAGAATTCAAAGGATGCCTGGCGCTGGCAAAGCACTGTCTGACAACGCTGGGACTGCAGGATGATGTTACTTATCATCTGTCCAAAGGGGACCCGGACAATTCTGAAAAATATATCGGTGAGCCGGAAGTATGGAATCAGACGGAACAGCACATCCGCGATGTCCTGACAGAACTGGATATTCCGTTTGTGGAGGACGTGGGAGAAGCTGCTTTTTATGGGCCGAAGGTTGATATCAATGCGAAAAATGTATATGGCAAAGAGGACACTATGATCACGATTCAGTGGGATGCCCTTTTGGCAGAACAGTTTGACATGTATTATATTGACCAGAATGGCGATAAAGTCCGTCCGTATATTATCCACAGAACATCCATCGGATGCTATGAGCGTACTTTGGCATGGCTTATTGAGAAATATGCCGGATTATTCCCGACATGGCTCTGCCCGGAGCAGGTTCGCGTACTTCCGATTTCTGAAAAATATGCGGATTATGCGGAGCAGGTGAGAAAAGAGCTTGCACGCAATGATATTGATGTCACTGTAGACGGACGTTCCGAAAAAATCGGATTCAAGATACGTGAAGCCCGTCTGGCGAAGATACCATATATGCTTGTGGTTGGTCAGAAGGAGGAGGAGGACAAAACCGTTTCTGTCCGCAGCCGCTATGAGGGCGACGAAGGCCAGAAGCCATTGTCCGATTTCATCGATGC
>CAZGMH010000243.1:0-2571 GCA_964526765.1 uncultured Eubacterium sp. | reverse complement strand
GATCCATACGGCAGAAGCGACCAGCATAGCCGCATAAGTCTGAATACTCATCAGCGCGCCCGCAGTGAGGATCAGAAAAATAACAATTGTATAGGGAAAACTCATCACGCCAATCACAAATGCTTTCATCACGGTAGTCAGCCAGTCATTGTCAAACCTTGCCAGCATTGCAAAACTGTACAAAACCGTCATAAACATAACCGCAAGAATCGCCCCGATCACGATCATAATGACATTTCTGTTCTCCGGATTCGTATTTGCCATAAGATTAAAATTTAATACGCATACAAACAAAAACGCCAGAAAGATCAGCCAGATGATCGTGCTGTTCCTGAAATTTGCCTTGAAATCCCTGAAATACTCATCCTTTACACTGTCCAGCCGCTTTTCTCTTCTCTTAAACAGGATCGAGTTCATTGCCGTGACAGAAGCCCCTATGGTCACAACCGGGATGGACGTCAGGATAAAAAGCAGATTCAGAATAACCAGATCCCCTGCATAATCAAAAAATTTCCACAGTTTTGAATCAATATTAAACGCGAACTTCATTTTATCCTTCTCCTTCCCAAACATGCATCATGTTATACCGACCCGTCTTAAATCAGGCCTTTTTCATAAATTCTCACTGCAATATACTGTTTTGCCGGCAACTGCACCCTGAATTTCCCTTTGAACGTACCGCATTTCGTGATCGTCATATCCCATGTGTCAAGGATTTCCACCTCATACTCTTTTTCGTCGTCCAGATGATATTCCCCGAATGACGGACAACGATAGCCATAATAATACAGATAATACGGCGTCGGCTGTAAAGTATCCGCCGTTGCCTCAACCTCTTCCCGGAAAGGATGCGTGATCTGCCTCAATCCCGGTCCCGGCGTTTCCTCAAGAATCTTTCGCAGGAATTTAAACCGTTCCGGGCTGGTTCCCTTCAGCACACCGCCATGCGACCACCACAGGATATTGTCCGCCGACACATAAGTCTCGCCATGTCCCGGGTAACCGCCGCGCACAGCGCCCTCCCAGAATCTTCTATTTAATTCTTCTCCGGGGATATTTCCCCAGTTATATTCAATATTACCTTCATATACGATCTCATCCAGAACTACCGGTTTCCCAAAACGTTCTCTCCATTCTGTCACCCGCTCTCCGGACAGATACGGATCAACGCGCTGAATGGAACAGTGAGTTACCCACGGTCTTGTAAAATCGTACATTTTTTTACAATGATGTATGGAACGGAGATGCCCATATACATCTTTCCTGCAGATGATAGCTGCATAGCGCTCCCAGTCTGCGATTGACTTCTGAGGCATCAGGTCATATTCGTTCGCCAGAGACCACCACACATTTCTGTATGAGGAAAATCTGGCAATCACATAATTCCAATACAGATCATCCTCCTCTTCTGACATTCGGGAGAAGCCCCACCGGTCATAAGGATGCATCACGATAAGATCTGCCTCAATTCCCAGATCCATCAGATCCAGAATCCGCTTTTCCAGATGCTGGAAATGCTTTGGATTAAATCTCCTGTAATCCCAGTCATTGCCTTCCGGGCAGCCGAAGTAATCCTTAAAATTATCTTTCGTCAGAACAGAACTGTCCATAGGAGTTCCCTCATACGGATAGCTGCATGGCTCATTAAAATTATAATCATAGTGTTTCGGAAATATGCAGAAACGTATCTTATTAAATGCGCTGTCCTTTAATGTTTTCAATGTCTGTTCCTGCAGTTCTTCTGTCTGCAGCGCCCACACATAGCATGTCGTACCGATGGAATAGTACGGCGTTCCGTCCTCATATGCAAAATGGAATGTATTGCAGACTCTCACCGGCCCATGATTGCCCTCCGATGCCGCGCCTGCCTCAAAACAGCCCTCATATCCGGCGTCGTCCGCATAGGTTCCATACACGCGGAACGTATAGCTTCCCTCAAAAGATGGCATAAAACGTACTTTATAGATTCCGTTTCCGTCATAAAAGCCGTCTACTGTCTTATGCTCATTAGCCCCCGAAAATTCTCCTTTGATCTCATAATCCGTAAAAGGATTCCCGTCGCTTTTTCCCTCAAATGAAATTTCAAAAATTCCCCATTTTTCTACCTTTTGCGTACAGTTCAAGAACTTACCCATGATTTATGTCCTTTCCCTTTCAGGTTATTTCCGGCGGCGCTGCGCCTGGCAGCGCGCCGGATACATGCCGGTTCCGCCGCAAACTATTTCACAGCGCCGGCCATTCCTTCTACAAAGTATCTCTGGAAGATCAGGTATACTGCCATAACCGGAATAACTGATATCAAAACGCCGGCACACAGATAACCGTAATCCGTCCCATGCTCGCCCACGAAAGTCATCAGACCTACGGGCACTGTCTTCAAATTATTATCATTGATGATTACCGACGCCAGCAGGTACTCGTTCCATGTCGACAGGAAGTCGGTAATAAACAATGTCGCGATAGCCGGCTTACAGATCGGTAAAATGATCCGTATAAACGTCTGCCACTTATTAGCGCCGTCAATATAAGCCGCCTCATCAATGGCAAAGTCAATACCCTTCATAAATCCCT
>CAZGMH010000242.1:0-2595 GCA_964526765.1 uncultured Eubacterium sp. | reverse complement strand
TTAGAAAGCACAGCTTTTCTTGCCGCGCCGAGTGCAGCCGCTTTAGCGGCTTTATCCTCTATGCACGAGTGCGCATCCTTTGCCCGCAGGGCTTTCATTTCATAGGAATATTGCAAAGCAATTTCCTATGAAATGAAAAAGCAGACCGGCGCGGCCGGCGCGATCTGCTTTTTATGTTCCCGGCAAGGTATATATCTCCCTGCTTTCCGTAACTTATTCTTCTGACGCTTCCTCAGCTTCAGATTCTTTTTCTTTTTTGGATTTCGCTTTCGCACGGAGTTTTACGGATTCCATAATCAGCTCAACTGCTTTCTGTACAGTCAAATCGCCCTTCATGTTTTCTTTTTCCTCATCATCCATGTATTCTTTCAGCTTATCTGCTTCCATGTTGTACATCTTAGCCATCTTTTCGATTTCAGCGTCGATATCCTCATCTGTAATCTCGATGTTCTCCTCTTTTGCAATCTGCTCTAATACAAGGGTATTCCGGATACGCTCAACCGCCTCCGGGCGAACCTGCTCTTTCAACTGTTCGATTGTCAGTCCTGAGAACTGCATATACTGATCCATGGACAGTCCCTGCTGTGCCATCTGCTGTGCAAACTGATTAATCATGTTCTCGCACTGTGTGTCGATCATTGCATCCGGGATATCCATCTGGGATTTCTCAACAATCTTCTTAATTGCTTCTTCTTCCTGGGCACGTTTTGCATTGTTTGCTTTTCTCTCCTCAACCTTTGTCTTTACGCTCTCTTTGTACTCGGCAACTGTGTCAAACTCAGATACATCCTGTGCAAACTCATCATCCAGCTCCGGAATTTCTTTTGTCTTAATCTCATGTACTTTTACTTTGAATACAGCTTCCTTGCCAGCCAGATCTTTTGCATGATATTCTTCCGGGAACGTAACGTTTACATCCACATCATCCCCGATATTTTTGCCAATAAGCTGATCCTCAAATCCCGGAATAAAGCTGCCGGAACCGATTTCCAGAGAATGATTCTCGCCTTTTCCGCCTTCAAAAGCAACGCCGTCCACAAAGCCTTCGTAATCAATCACTGCCGTATCGCCGCTCTCGATTGCCCTGTCCTCAACATTAATGATTCTCGCGTTGTTCTCTCTCTCTTTGTTAATCTCTGCTTCAATTTCTTCTTCTGTCGCTTCCGTATCAATCTTTGTCACTGTTACTCCAATGTATTTGCCAAGGGTAACTTCCGGTTTTACTGCCACTTCCGCCGTAAAAATAAAAGGTTTGCCCTTTTCAATCTGGGTCACATCAATCGTCGGTCTGGACACGATATCCTGTCCGCTTTCTTTTGCAGCGTCTGCATATGCCTGTGGAATCAGGATGTTTACAGCATCCTCATAAAATACAGCCGCACCGTACATTTTCTCAATCATATATCTCGGAACTTTTCCCTTGCGGAATCCCGGTATGCTGATGCTCTTTTTCTGTTTGTTGTATGCTTCCTGAAGCGCTTTCTCCAGCTCTTCCGACGGTACTTCAATTGTAAGCTTCACTGTATTTTTCTCTAAATTCTCCACCTGTACACTCATTCTGACAATTTCCTCCTACTTATTTATACCTATGCAGCCGTATACCTTCTCTTATCTGAAAAAGGGCGTACTACAGCCGCTTACAGTCATTTTGGAATTATAACATACCGAGTTTATAAATGCAAGCAAAAACTGCGGAAAACAGCGCATTTCCAAACTGCCGTTCCCCTTTTTTGCATTTCCTCCGCATCATACGGTAATAACCTTCACTGTAAGTTTCCCGACCGGATAATGAAAGTCCTTTTTTACAAATCATTTCTGGTACTGCTCAAGGTATTCTGCCACAGAACGGGTCATCTCCCGCGAAAAATCAGATTCATATTTTCGTTTCCAGAAAGCAGAACACCACTGTTCAAAGGAAGTATTCACCGCCTCATGGGCAAACATTTCCCGAAGCTCCTCTCCATCCATGGAGCGATAAGTATTTTCATGGACAATATGGGACAAATCACAGCGCTGCGGTTTCCTTCGTTCCTTCTGCTGCTGTGTGGGCCACCCAAAGACAACCATTGCGGCAGGGAACACATAATCCGGTAATTTTAAAAGCCGGCGCTGCTGCTGACAGTTCTCCATGATGTCGCCAATATAGCAGGAACCAATTCCGAAACTCTGGGCGGCAGTTACAGCGTTTTGGGCAGCGATAGCCGTATCTGTCACCGCCAGCATCAAATCGCCGACGCCCGGCTGCCGGGGCTGGCACCCCGCCTCCTGATAAGTATTATACCACTTCTTACAATCGGCGCAAAAAACAAGCACCATAGGCGCTTTGGCTATAAAAGGCTGATTATCACAGGTAACAGAAAGCGCATCCTTCAAGGTCTGGTCTGTAATATCAAGAATCGTATAAAGCTGCTGGCAGCCCGCTGTAGGCGCTTCCATAGCTGCCCGCAAAACAGCCTGTTTCATTTCGTCCGGAATAGGGCGCTCCTCAAATACCCGGACAGATTTCCGCTCATATAAGCTTTGAATAATTTCGTTCGTCATATCATTTGCCCCCACTCAATCAGTTCGTTATCTGACATGGGCATTATAGCATTT
>CAZGMH010000241.1:0-2608 GCA_964526765.1 uncultured Eubacterium sp. | reverse complement strand
TATTGATAAAATGAGAAAACATGCTTCCAAAATTAGTAAAATTATAGTATAATACACAAAGTAAGAGCGATTACCAAACGGTAATTAAACAGCTTACGCTTTTTTATTAAAAAATGAAAAAGATATTCTTTTGAAAGAGGAGGAAATAAAGTGGAAAAAGAAATTATAGCAATGCTGCTTGCCGGCGGCCAGGGCTCACGTTTATATGCATTGACTCAAAAGCTGGCAAAACCCGCAGTTCCATTTGGCGGAAAATACCGTATCATTGATTTTCCGTTGTCGAACTGCGTAAACTCCGGTATCGATACCGTGGGTATACTGACCCAGTATCAGCCGTTGGTCCTGAATGAGTACATAGGAAACGGACAGCCATGGGATTTGGACCGTTTGCATGGAGGTGTGCATGTACTTCCGCCGTATCAGCAGGCGTCGGGCTCTGACTGGTATAAAGGGACCGCGAACGCTATTTATCAGAATATCTCTTTTATTGAGCGTTATAATCCGAAGTATGTCATTATTCTTTCCGGCGATCAGATTTGTAAACAGGATTACAGTGATTTCCTTGAGTTCCACAAGGAAAAAGGAGCTGAATTCAGTGTCGCTGTCATGGAGGTTCCGTGGGAGGAGGCTTCCCGGTTCGGCCTGATGGTAGCAGATGAAAACGACAAGATCACGGAATTCCAGGAGAAACCAAAGGAGCCGAAGTCAAACCTGGCATCTATGGGTATTTATATTTTCAACTGGGATGTACTTCGCAAATATCTGACCGAGGATGAGGAAGACCCCGAATCTGAAAATGATTTTGGAAACAATATCATTCCGAACCTGCTTCGGGACGGAAGGGAAATGTATGCATACCGTTTCAGCGGATATTGGAAGGATGTAGGAACGATTTCTTCCCTCTGGGAAGCAAATATGGAAGTTCTGGATCCGACTCACAGCGGTATCAACCTGTTTGATGACGACTGGAAAATTTACAGCCGCAACAGTGGTATGACCGGTCATAAGATTGGATCCGAGGCTGTTATCGAGAACTCCATGATCACAGACGGATGCCGTATCAACGGTACGGTAGAGCATTCCGTACTCTATGCGGGCGTAAAAGTGGCTCCGGGCGCAGTGGTGAAAGACGCCGTTGTCATGGGCGGAACCGTGATTAAATCCGGCGCGGTAGTTGAACATTGTATCGTGGGGGAGAATGCGGTGATTGGAGAAAATGCTGTCGTAGGTGTGGTAAAAGAAGGCGAAGCCCAGGGCGTTGCCACAATCGGACCGGGCATTTATGTCGGAGACGGCGCTAAAATCGGCTCCAACGCTATGGTAAAAGAAAATGTAAAGGATGGTGAAGAACAATGGTAAAGTCAAATACGAGTGCACTGGGATTGATTTTCCCAAATTATTATGACGCACTGGTGCCTGAACTGGTAAGTGAAAGACTGATGGCTTCCATTCCCTTTGCAAGCCGTTACCGCATGATAGATTTTATGCTGTCCAGCATGGTAAACAGCGGAATCGATAATGTTTCCGTACTTGCGCGTGAAAATTACCACTCCCTGATGGATCATCTCGGATCCGGACGTGAATGGGATCTGACCCGCAAAAACGGCGGTCTCACGATCTGGCCTCCTTTTGCAGAGAAGGCAATGACTGTCTATAACGGCCGCATTGAGGCTTTGGCATATATTTTAAGATTTTTGAGGGCGCAGAAAGAAAAATACGTGATTCTGGCAGATACGAACATTGCTGTCAACTTCGATTTTAAGGCTTTTATAAAAGCGCATATTGAGAGCGGAGCTGACTTTACGATCGCATATACCAGGGAAGAACTTCCGGCGAGCGCAAAAGCTGCGCAGAATATGGGAAAAGGTATGTATTATACTTTTGATCTGGAAGATGACCGGGTAAAAAGGCTGTATATTAATTCCAAGGCAGAGGGTATCCAGAATTTCAGTATGAACATTTACTGTGTGAACCGCGAATACTTAATCAATCTGGTGGATGAGGCATTTACGCAGGGAGCCGTTTATCTGGAGCGCGATGTGCTGGCAAAGAAAGTGGATGAGATTAAGATATACGGTTACAAATATGACGGATATCTGGCCCGTATCAGTGATATGAAGAGCTATTTCGACGAGAATATGAAGCTTCTGGATGACGATAATCTGGACGCACTGTTTTCCGGCGGACAGATTTACACAAAGCTTCGTGACGACAATCCGACCAGATATATTGCCGGCGCTGTTATAAAGAATACGATGGCGGCAGACGGATGTGTAATCGAAGGCGAAGTGGAGAACTGCGTATTGTTCCGCGGCGTTAAAATCGGCAAAGGCGCTAAGGTGAAGAATTGTGTCCTGATGCAGGATACAGTTGTGGAAGCCGGAGTAAGCGCGGAATATATTATCACAGATAAGAGCGCTGTTCTCACAGAGGGAAAAGACATCAAGGGGACAGATTCTTTCCCGGTATATATTTCAAAGCATCAGGTGGTGTAATCTGATGTCCCGCAGGATTTGCAGGGCAATTCCTGTAATGTAACGATTTGTTTTGGAAAGGTGCCTTGCATATTTCCATTCAAATAAAAAGAGAGAAGGTTTTATATAAAAAT
>CAZGMH010000240.1:0-2611 GCA_964526765.1 uncultured Eubacterium sp. | reverse complement strand
ACATCCTTTGTCCGCAGGGCTTTTGACACCCGAATCTCAGGAAAGAATAAAATGGTTTCTGTCATATTGCAAAATTCCCTCATCGCGCATTTTGCTGAGTTCGTTGGACATAGCGCTGCGGTCAACGGAAAGGAAATCCGCCAACTGCTGACGGTTAAACGGGATATCAAAGACAGCGCTTCCCGCCTTCAATGACTGTTCAGACAGATAGGATAACAGTTTTTCCCGGGTGGTCCGCTGGGACATGTGCTCTAATTTCTGAGTAAGCGCCTTATTTTTGGACGCGATGACAAAAATCAGATTTTGAATCAGCCGCGCATGAAAACGGCAGGTGGACGGACAAGTATTAAAAATCCGGCCGATATCCAGAAAAAGCACTTCGCTCGGTCTGACTGCCACTACATTATGCTGCATTTTTACATTTCCAAGGCAGGCATAGACTTCCCCAAACACTTCTCCCTCTGAAATTTCATTTAAAATGCTTAAATTTCCCCAATAATCTTCCTTTTGAATATGAATACATCCTTTCAGCAGCAGTGCAACACTGGTAATCTGCCCGCCCCTCTGAAAAATGTATTCTCCTTTCAGATAACTGCGTTTTTTTGCTGAGAGGCAGGTTATCATAGATTCAATTTCTTCTTTTGCAATACCATGAAATAATTTTGTGTTCTCTAATAATGGCAAATATTTTTCCATCCCTGCATTTTCCTCTCTCTTTACTTGCTGCAATAAAACATACATTTCTCTCACTTTTTTTATTTTTGTTGTATTTACAACAGTTTTATTTTTACAATCGTATTATAGTAAGTCCATAAAGTCAAGGAGGTCACAAAGATGATAAGAAAAATTATTCAGATTGATGAAAATAAATGCAATGGCTGCGGAGCCTGCGCGGCAGCCTGTCATGAGGGAGCTATCGGCATGGTAAGCGGAAAAGCAAAACTTCTGCGGGACGATTACTGCGACGGGCTGGGGGACTGCCTGCCCACGTGCCCGACAGGGGCGATCACCTTTGTGGAGCGGGAAGCCGCCGCTTACGATGAAGCAGCCGTAAAAGCCGCCCGGAAAAAGAAGAAAGCTCCCCTGCCCTGCGGATGTCCGGGCACAAATATTAAAAAATTTCACCGAAGCGAAAGCGCAGCCTGCTCCGTGGAAAGCCCCGCCATCGAAAGCCGGCTTTCCCAGTGGCCGGTACAGATTAAACTGGTACCTGTCAACGCCCCTTATTTTAAAGATGCAAATCTGCTGATTGCCGCAGACTGTACCGCATACGCATACGGTAATTTCCACAACAAATTTATCAAAAACCGAATCACATTAATCGGCTGTCCAAAGCTGGACAGTATTGATTATGCGGAAAAGCTGACGGCTATTATCCGTGAAAACGATATTCAGAGCGTCACGATCGTCCGAATGGAGGTTCCCTGCTGCGGCGGTCTGGAACACGCTGTCAGGACGGCTTTGCAGGCAAGCGGCAAATTTATCCCCTGGCAGGTCGTTGTCATTTCCACGGACGGAAAAATTATCAGTGAATAGGTTCCGTTGATTTATCACGTCAAATTCCTCCGGCATTTTCACAGGACGCCAGATATTCCGGCGTCCACATCTTTTTTCTCCCATCATGGTGTTTTGCCACAAAGTCAATACTGCCTCCCAGCAGGAAAATTAATTCCCCCAGCTTTTGCAAATGTATCATTTCTGCCATTGCAATACCGAGAATTGATTTTGCTATGGAACAAGCTTCGCAGGACAAACGGTTTTCATGATTGATATATTGGGTAATGGCAGTCATCTCGGATACCGCGCCGCAATAATCAATGCTGGGCAAATTGGCATAAACCGGATTTTTCTCTTTTACCTGAATCGGCGGATAAGGCAGTTCCATCATAATTGGCTTTACGCCGGCAAAATTGCAGGTATTCGTCAGGACATTCCCTTTTTCATCCATTGCGGATTACACTCCTGATTTATCTTGATATGTAATATATGAAAAGCCGGTTATAATGTTCCGTTTCTTATTTTTCAAGTCCCCGTTCCACTGCTGCCGCTATCGAAATATCTGTCGGATAATATGGTATGAGTGTTGCCCGCAGCGCATGATAAATATCTGATTTGCCCGGCCATACGGTATCGAGAAGCTGATTCTCCTGATTCAACTGATGAAACCAGGAACCGTTTTCGTGGTCAATTACTTTTTCATCCAGATACTGCATAAACATGGCGTAATCATCCGCATATTTTGACTTATTCGTGATTCTGTACAGTACCGCTGAAGTATTGATTGCTTCCGCCAGCGTCCAGTGCATACGGCCATGCACGATCGGTTTTCCATCCCAGCCAGTTGTGTACACGATTCCCGGCGCACCGTCCGTGTTATCGCGGAGTGCCTTGAAGATGCTGTTCGTTCCGTCATTGGCTACCGTCAGCAGCCACCTGATGTGCGGCCACTTGCTGATGTAAGTTCGCATATTGGAGCCGTCCGCAATGGAAACGCCGCTCTCGTAGATCTCGCCGATAGCCTTTACCTTGAAGGAGAACAGTCCCACCTGACTGATACGGTCGCCGTAGTCGCGGAGCGCTTCGTACATCCGGGCGTTGCCCATGAATGTCC
>CAZGMH010000239.1:0-2613 GCA_964526765.1 uncultured Eubacterium sp. | reverse complement strand
TACGCTTCAATTGCCCTGCGCAGCGCTTCCTGATGACGGCGTACCTGCTCGATACTGTCTACCGGCATATCCGCCCGAAGATGCTCCCCGCCCTCATATTCGGAGCTTAAAAAGCCCTTATATCCGGCTTTCTTGAACGCATCTACAACCTCCGGGATCGCGACTGCCGTCTCTACATAATCCTCGCTGACATTGTAGAATTTTGCATGTGTATGGTAAATATAATCAATATTGTCGATGATATCCTGCGGATCTGACCAGGAGTAAGTGAAGGATGAACCCGCATACATCATATCTGCCGGGCCTCCGCCTGCCTTCTCCACGGCGTCCATCATCTCTTTCATGCCGTTTGCCATGCGGTATTCCATATTTGCCTTGCCTAAATCCAGATCATATTTGATTTTCACAAATCCTCTTTCCAATCTCTGCGCATATGCGTCGTCCACAATCTTCAGGCACTCTTCTTTTGCGCCCATTCTTCTCGCTTTATCCCTGAGTACGTCAGGAATGTTGCGGCAGAAAATACCCATATCCGGCACAAACCCAAAGTGTTTCGTTCCCGTCCTTAAAATCATCTCCATATAACCGTCTGCCCATCCGGAGTTTAAGGAGAACGGAGCGTGAACTTCCAGTCCGATCTTTACATCCATTTTCGCCGCGTAGTCCAGGCTTCCCTCAATGACATCCATCGGGGTAGACACCAGCGTGCGCAGATTCTTAAATCCCAAAAGAGAAGCCAGACGGATATCCCGGCACATCATGTTGATCTGCTCTTTTAAAGTAAGCGTACGGTTGTCGTAAATATGATTTTCAAGGAACGCATCATAGCAGGACGGCTCAAGGTTGTATTTTTTCATCCATTCAAACCACTGGTCACGAAACTCCTGTGTCTCGATCGGAAGCGGGAATTTTTTGATCATCTGCTCAGCCAAAAGCTCTACGCCGGTTGCCCCGGTCTTTGCAGTCTCGCGAAGACACCCTTCCAAATCTAATTTTCCGTCATAATATTCATCCTGATAACTATACAGGGATACACTTCTTTTAATATCGTAGCTCATCTTCGTTCCTCCTTAAATCATAAAATCTGCTTCGCATACTGCTTCAATCTGGAATGGCATATAGGACGGCGCGATTACCTGCAGCGCACTGATGTGGTGGCTGCCTGCCGCCAGACCGCCCTCCTTCAAAACAGAAACCGTTGCATATTCGCCAAATTCCCAGCGGTACTCCGGATCGATCACCGTGCGCGCCTCCTCCAGCGTAAACGTCTCGCCGTTTACAGTCAGGCGGATATCCTCACGGGGAACATCCTCGCCGTCCACATTTACTTTGATATCACGAATAATCGATAATGTAATTCCACGATAATACTGTGCCTTGAAATCGAACTGATACCCGATCACTTTTCCGTCTTTCTCAATGTTCTTAAAACTATCCGGGTTATAAATCTGTCTGCCAGCCATTTTTTCACTTACCTCCTGTATCCTCTTTGCTGTTATGCATTGATATATTTGTCAAAATTTTTAATCCGTTCCATCTGCTCATCAATATAATCTTTTTTCGCCATCATCTTCGGACCGCAGATGGCGCCGAAGCCCTGAATCTCTGTCGTGTGCTCGCGAAGTCCTGCAAATGTGCCCCTCGCCCTTGCCTGCTGCGCCTCTGAGAACTCTACCTTCACCTTGTCGCCCTCCACCGAGAGAATCCCCTCGATACCGCAGATCGGGCACTCCACGGTAGTCGTTCCGTTGATTGTCAGGAGTCTCTGATGGCAAACCGGACAGATACCTTCCCCTGTCGGTCCGTAATATTCCACATCCTCCGGCTTTTTGCCATAAGCCTCGGCGGTACGCCTGCCAAGCTCGTGCATATGTCCGATCAGTTCATCGCTGACATACGGATTTCCAATTGTTCCCATGCTGTTTGCATTATAATTGGAAACCACCTGCATCATAGCGGAAATACCGAACAGATGAAGACTTGCCGTGCCCATGGACGTCCAGTTATCTGTGCTGGCGCCTCCCACGGAAATATAGGAAACGACGCGCCTTCTCAGACGTTCCATCGGAAATGCGTCCGGATCGCCGGGCATCTCGCCTGCCTCCCGTTTTTCCATAATCCACTTGATTGCAGAGACGTCGTGCCTGCAGGAAAAACGGTCCACAAAGTTTTTGAACTGTCCGGCCGGCTGAAGCACATAGACCGGAGCCGCCAAAATAATCGCATCCGCGTCCCGGACTGCGTTTTCCACCATCTGAAAATCATCCTTAATGACACAGTCATTATCGTCTTTTCCTCTCTCCAGCCCCATGGAGCAGGCGCCGCATCCGATACATCTGCCAATGTTTAACCGCAATGTGTTTATAAATGTAATCTCTGCATCCGGGAAAGCTTCTCTTACGCCAAACAAAGCCTCCTTTGCGAGAATGTCACAATTACCGTTCTTTCTTCCGAATGATAATCCTAAAACTTTCATCTTGCCTGTTCCCTTTCTATAAAACCATCTTAACCCCGCCATAAATACCGGCGTCGTTTCCCAGCGTTGCCAGGACGATTTTGGTATCCCTGGATGCATGGAAAGCATACTGCCTGTAATATTTTTCAATCGCATCC
>CAZGMH010000238.1:0-2621 GCA_964526765.1 uncultured Eubacterium sp. | reverse complement strand
ATTCAAGACTCGCTCGCGAGTCTTGGCGCGGGATTCGGGTCAGCTTTGCTGACATAATTCATTTCCGAATCCCTGCGCATTCTCGCGGAGCGTATATCAGAGGGGAGTCCAATCTCCCCTCTGATATAAGAAAACCCGAGAGGCTGTTATTCACAACCTGGGTGAATTATTGCATGACTTTCCAAATTTGTCAAATTTTTCTTATAGTGATTTTCGCCGAAAAAAGGCTTGTTTTTAGCCTGCTTATCCAGGTTTTTTTGTCTATATTTTCCAATTTTTCATTGCAAACTTCCTGTTATCAGGCATTCTGCACAAGCAAATTTTAAATCAAATTTAAGAAGTAAATTTTAAATCCGATTCTTTCACAATCTTTTTCCGATTTTTGGCATCATTTTTGCGTTTTTATCCAATTATAATTACCCTGCGGTAACGCATTAGCATGGTAAATTATGAAAAGATACCGTTATAGTGACTGTCACGGAAACGAACAGCAGTTAAAACGGACGGCAGCAGCATCCGCTGAATAACAGGGACAGACAGCACAGGGACATACACATTCCCGCCGCACCGGAAAACGGTCTCTGATAGGATGCCCCCATATTCTGATACCATGTTCCTCCAAATTCCAGATTCTGCAAAAACTGGCGGTATTCCATGTTGCTCGGCTCCATCTCAACCGCTTTTCTCGCATATTCCATAGCAACAACGTTATTGCCGGCTCCCTGGTTTGCTGCAGCCGCAAAGAAATACCAGCGCGCTGTCCGCTGGTTCTCCGGCATACGGTTTAATATATTCAAAGCTTCACTGAAATATCCGTTATTTATATAATTCGCTGCGGCCCGCATCTCTACGGAATCGTTACCGGCAGAACTATATCCTCCGCCATACCCGTTTTGTCCATAATTCTGTCCGCCATTGCCATTCTGGCCATATCCGTAACCGCCCCAGCCATAACCGGCGCCGCCGTAGCCCTGGCCTCCATTACCGCTGTAACCTCCACGGTACTGGGAGCTTCCATTTTGATATCCTCCGGCATAACCCTGCTGCTTTTCTTTCATAATCTGGTTATACGCCTGCTGTACTTCCTTAAATTTCTCCTCCGCCAGCTTTGGATTCGGATTGTTCACATTCGCATCGGGATGATATTGACGGCTCAAACGGCGATAAGCCCTCTTTATTTCTTCATCGGTGGCGCCGGGTGAAACACCCAGCACATCATAAGGATTTCTCACCGGGATTTCCTCCTTTTTTTCCTCTTTACCTGTAAATACTCATATTTTGACCAGACACCGGAATAAAGAATATTCCGTATAATATCCGCGTGAAGCAAAATCGGAAGGCGCTCAAACGACTTCGAACACTCTGACATCATACTGGTCAGAATCAGCTTGCTGATCGTCTCAAAATCCTTTGGGCTTTTTCTCGCCAGGTCTTCAAAAGGATTATACTCATTCTTCCTTCTGTCCTTTTCCAAATCCTCATAGGCATCCATCAGATATATGAATTTTCCCATATAAAATCCAAGACAATGAAGTTCTTCTGACCAGATATCCTCTTTCCAGGCAAATATCTCGCCGAGCATCTCTCCCGTCAATCCGGCGATTGCATCTATATTTTCTTCCCGCTTGGACTCAAGCATCTGTAATCTTCTCATATAAACTTCCAGCGCTTCCGACTGACGGGGATATTTCCGCGAAATCCGCCGGTAATCCTTCTTCAGCATCATGGAAATTATATGTTTTGGATAATTACGGTCGTCTTTCCAGTCATCCACCAGATTGTGATACGACAGGAGCACATTCATGTCGGAGGCATATCTGGTCGCATCATTGATATACGCCAGCTTTTTCTTTCCCGGATGAAGCGGGCAGACAAATGACGTCTCCTTATTTTCCAGTTCATAAAGCCCCGTAAGAAGAATAATCAAAAATGTCATATCATAGTTTAACAACATCTGCCCTTTTACACCGCTGCTCTTTCGCAAAACCTGACAGAGTCCGCAATAATACGCCTGATATGCTTTTTTATTTTCCTCAGAAAGATCGGACCGATTAATATAAATATACCCAAACATACACAGCACCTAGCTTCTCTTAATAAATTCTGTCCTGCACTTCGGGCAGGTAATACAGATTTTTCCTTTCCCCCGGGGTACCCGGACTTTCTGGCTGCAGTGCGGACAGGTAAAAAATCTGTAGATTTTTCTCTGCTCCCTATATGCTTTTCTGTCAAAGTTCTTTTGATGCCCATAGGTACGCCCTCTCCGGAAGCGGCCGGTAAATCCCGATGTAAAATTCAAAAATTTTTCATTTTCCGCATATCTTTTTGATGTATTCCGGGAAAACATTCTGAAATAACACCATGCCAGCAAAACCAGCACAATAATGTCCAGGACAGGGAAACGCGCAAATAAAGAAATAATCAATATCACCAGAGCCGCCGTTGACAGAAAACGGTTCAACTGATCCATCCCATAACGGCCATACATAAATTGTTGAAATCGATCTCTCAAAAGAAACACCTCGCTAATCTTTCGTTATTTTCATTCACTTTTGCATTACTTCTAAATGCTTTTTCATCACTTCTGAATCGCTTTTAAATACTTTTACATTACTTCTGAA
>CAZGMH010000237.1:0-2632 GCA_964526765.1 uncultured Eubacterium sp. | reverse complement strand
GCCGCATAGTGGCGTTTGGTCGTATTGACATCTTTATGCCCAAGTACATCGGCAACCAGATAAATATCTCCCGTTTCCCGGTAGAGGTTTGTTCCGTAAGTGCTCCGCAATTTGTGAGGAGTGATATTCTTCACTGTCGTTACAAGCCGGGAATATTTTTTGACCAGATTTTCGACGGAACGCACATTAATGCGGCGGTTCTGCATAGAAAGGAAAAGGGCATCCGTGCTTCCGGCCTGAGGTTTCATCTGCAGTCGTTCATCCAAATAGTCATCCAGAGCATCCGCTACCTCATCTCCGAAATAAACGATTACTTCAGAACCTCCTTTTCTATGAATCTTAATGCCATTGTTTTTCGGATCAATATCCGAAATATCCAACCCCACACATTCGGACACGCGGATTCCGGTACCCAGCAGAAGCGTTAAAATGGCCAAATCCCGCTTTTTTGTTTTGTTATGGTATATTTTCTGGCGTTCAGTCAATTTTTCGCCGCTTTCCGCCTCATCCAGCAATATCGCAATTTCGTCCACATCCAGACGAATAATATTTTTTTCGTGTTTCTTTGGCATCTTAACGAGAGACGGCGGATTTTTTTCTATAATTTCCTTGCGGAAGTAGTAATTGTAGAAGCTGCGCAGACTGGCAAGCTTTCGCATTTGTCCCCGTTCGTCATTTGTATATTCTTTATCATTGTGTACATAAAATTTCAAATACTGCAGATATTCTTCAATATCCATCGGCGTGATCTGTTCCAGAATGGATATGGGAAAATCTGTTATTTCCATTTTGGCCAGAGCGCTGTTATTTTCATGAAGATAGTGAAAAAAAACACCCAAATCATATGCATAGGCAATTCTTGTCCGGGAAGAAGTGGAAGATTCGATTCCGATAAAAAATTCCTTACAGAACTTCGGAAGCTCCGAAATCAGCATACGCAGTTTTTTTTCATTTTCTATATTTACATTTTCGTGATACGCCCGTTCTTTCATTTTTCATACCTCATCAAAGACATCATAACCTAAAAGCATCATAGGTTTATTAGTACATAAAAATTTATTGTTTCAGAAGTTCATTTGGACGCCGGAATTACCAGCCATTAATATTTCCGTTTAAAATAGCCGTAAACATGCGGTTTTTAGCTCCCGGATTTTCCAGGTTAATCTGACGGACAAGATTTTTTACATATTCTCTTCGTGTTACTCCGTCGGCAGGACAGGGATTTTTTACTACCGGAAGCTGATATTTATTTTTAAAACCGATGATATCTGCCTCCTCCACATAAATAAGGGGACGGATTACGGTTAAATCCATCCGGTCTAAATAGGTTTTTGGAGGAAAGCAGTAGAAGCGTCCCTCATAGATCAGAGACAACATCATAGTTTCGATGAGATCATCCTTGTGGTGCGCATAAGCTACCTTATTGCATCCAAATTCTTTTACCGTCTGATTTAAAGCGCCTTTACGCATTTTTGCGCATAGCGAACAAGGATTTTTTTCTTTTCTTTCTTCAAAAATAATTTGTCCGATATCAGAGTGGACAATTTCATGATGAATTCCCAGTTCTTCACAGAGGGCAGTGACGGGAGAGAGGTTAAAACCTTCAAACCCTAAATCAACACTGACGGCTGTCAGTTCAAATGGATTTGGATAAAATCGTTTTAAACCGCACAGAGCATACAATAAGGCGAGGGAATCTTTTCCGCCGGAAACACCGACCGCAATTCTATCCCCGGAATCAATTAAATGATAATCGTCAACCGCTCTGCGGGTATAACTTAATAACTGTTGTAATTTCATAATTTAAAATCACCCTTTACAGAACATAATGGATACTAAGCTCGAAAATACCTGCTTTGCACGCTATTACACTAAGCTCATAAACACTTCGCTAAGTGTAATATGTGTCGCTAAGTGCTCATATTATATCATGTTCACTAAGCTCATACTTCACTTCCTGTTCGTATTCGCTAAGTGTACAGGTATTACTCGCACTAAGCTCGAAAATACCTCGCTAAGTGCTCATATTATATCACAGAGCAGTGGAAATTGCTAACTATTCGTTAAAACCACATAAATTGTTATAACAAAATATTAAAAATGAAAGAATCAGATTTGAAGCATTGCATTTCTGACAGGATTCTTTTAAAATAATAATATGTTAAGCTTAGTGCAGACATGGTATGATTGGAAAGTATTTAGGAAACAGAGAGGTACTGTTTATGAAATTTGTGATACAGAGAGTAACTCATGCATCTGTAGCTGTAGAACATGAGATAATTGGAAAGATTAATCAGGGATTTATGGTTCTGATTGGGGTTTCCGGAGATGATACAACAGATATTGCGGATAAGATGATTAAAAAAATGATTGGTCTGCGAATTTTTGAGGACGAAAACGGAAAAACAAATCTCTCCCTGCATGATGTAGGCGGAGAGCTCTTGCTAATTTCCCAATTTACCTTGTATGCGGACTGTAAAAAGGGGAATCGTCCGTCTTTTATCAGGGCCGGAAAGCCTGAACTGGCAAATGAGTTGTATGAATATATTATCGCTGAATGTAAAAAGCAGATTTCGGTTGTGGAAACAGGCAGTTTTGGCGCGGAGATGAAAGTGGAATTGTTAAATGACGG
>CAZGMH010000236.1:0-2640 GCA_964526765.1 uncultured Eubacterium sp. | reverse complement strand
GCTTAACTGGTTTTCAACGCTGACCCGGTTATTCGCTTAACAATTTCTCAACACTTGCCAGTTTCACGCAGGTAATAAACACATCACATGCTTCTTCCAGTTCTTCCATCGGAGGAAGGGTCGGGGCAATTCGGATTACGGAATCCTGCGGATCATTTTTATATGGATAAGGAGCCCCTGCGCCTGTCATAACTACGCCTGCCTCTTTTGCCTTTGCCACAATTGCCTTTGCGCATCCTTCGTTTGCCCGGTAGGTAATAAAATATCCACCCTTCGGATTCGTCCAGGTTCCTACTCCCAGACCTCCTAATTCCTTCTCAAAACGCTCCTGTATCATCTCAAATTTCGGACGGATAATCGCTGCATGTTTCGCCATATGAGCTTTTACACCATTAATGTCCTTCAAAAATTTTACATGGCGAAGCTGGTTTATCTTGTCAAAACCGATTGTCTGTACCGTCAGGTGCTTCAAAATATCCGCCTTGTTTTCCAGGCTGGTAATCAGGCCGGAGACGCCTGCGCCGGAAAATGTAACCTTTGATGTGGAACAGAACTCAATCGGGAGATTCGGATTGCCTGCTTTTTCGCATTCTCCGAGGATTTCCAATATTTCATCCGTATCATCTTCATATAAGTCATGGACACAATATGCATTGTCCCAGTAAATTCTGAAATCCTCCGCGGCGGGTTTTAGTCTCGCAAAGCGGCGCACAACCTCATCCGAATAGGACGTTCCCATAGGATTGGAATATTTCGGGACACACCAGATACCCTTGATGCTGTCATCTTCGCTGACCAGTTTTTCAACCATATCCATATCCGGGCCATCCTCATATAACGGCACATTGATCATCTCAATGCCAAAACTCTCTGTAATGGAGAAATGGCGGTCATATCCCGGCACCGGACACAGCCATTTCACCTTATCCAGCTTGCACCAGGGGGTATTTCCGTTCACGCCGAAAATCATAGAACGCGCGATACAGTCATACATAATATTCAGGCTGGCATTGCCGTACACAATCACATTATCGTAGGCTTCCGGGCCAAGTCCGACAAGACCCGCGATAAATTCCTGCCCCTCTGTAATTCCGTCAATTACACCATAATTGCGGATATCCGTACCTGCTCTGCTGACCAATGGAGTTTTGCTCGTAAGGACATCCATCATCGGCATTGACAGCTCCAACTGTTCTTTGGACGGCTTGCCTCTGGACATATCCAGTTTCAAACCTTTTTTGCAGATTTCTCTATACTGCCGCTCCAGACTCTCTTTTTCTCTCAACAATTCTTCTCTGTTCATTTCCTGATATGACTGCATTTTCACTCTTCCTCCTGTTGCTTGATTCTCTGGAAATAAGCCTTAATCTCTTTCTCATACCCGTTGTCAGTGGGATTGTAAAATTTCATATCTTTGTATGCATCGGGCAGATACTGCTGCTCCACATAATGATTCGGATAATTGTGGGCGTATTTGTATCCGATTCCCCTGCCAAGCTTCTGCGCGCCTTTATAATGGCTATCGCACAGATACGCGGGAACCGGAGCTGTTTTTGTATTCCGCACAGTCTCCAACGCTTTATCCACCGCAAGATAGGATGCGTTGCTCTTCGGCGCGCTTGCCACATAGGTCACTGCCTGGGCAAGCACAATTCTCGCCTCCGGCATACCGAGACGCTCCACAGCCTGCGCCGCGCTGACTGCCACGGTGAGCGCCATAGGGTCCGCATTTCCCACATCCTCCGATGCACAGATCATAATTCTTCTTGCAATAAAAGTTACGTCCTCCCCGGCGTAAAGCATTTTTGCCAGGTAGTAAACGGCTGCGTCCGGGTCAGACCCCCGCATACTTTTGATAAACGCCGAAATATTATCATAATGGCTGTCGCCATTTTTATCATATTTAATCACACGTTTCTGAATGCATTCCTGCGCCACATCAATCGTAATGTGTATCTTTCCGTCAGAACTGCGCTCTGTAGTCAGGATTCCCAGCTCTATGGCATTTAATGCGCTTCTCGCGTCACCGTTTGAGACATCGGCCAGAAATGCAAGGGATTCCTCATCTATCTGTGCATTGTATGCGCCCATTCCCTTTTCCCTGTCATAGACAGCTCTTTTCAGCAGGGTCTTGATATCCTCCGGCGCCAATGGCTCAAGCTCAAATATAATTGACCGGGAAATCAATGCGCTGTTCACCTCAAAATACGGATTCTCCGTTGTTGCGCCAATCAGAGTCACCGTACCGTCCTCCACAAAGGGGAGCAGATAATCCTGCTGTCCCTTATTAAAACGGTGAATCTCATCGATAAACAAAATGGTGCGTCTGCCGTACATGCCCCGAATCTCTTTGGCTTTCTCAACAACCGCCTCCATATCCTTTTTTCCCGCGCTGGTTGCGTTAATCTGCATAAACTCCGCGCTGGTCGTATGCGCAATCACCTTTGCCAGCGTCGTCTTGCCGGTTCCCGGCGGTCCATAAAAAATAACGGACTGCAATTTATCCGCCTTGATTGCACGGTACAGCAGTTTATCCCTGCCTATGATATGCTGCTGTCCCACTACTTCATCCAGCGTCGTCGGGCGAAGCCTGGAGGCTAACGGCGATTCTTTTTCTTTATTCTGTTCTCTCATGTAATC
>CAZGMH010000235.1:1331-2641 GCA_964526765.1 uncultured Eubacterium sp. | reverse complement strand
ATTATTCGGTAATCATTTCGTAGCCGTAATGTTCAAAATAAAATCCCAACTTTTCATTAATTTTATCCCGAAGCTCCGGCCTTAATGTAAATTTATTTTTCTGATAATTTTTCTGGCTCTCCAGATAAGCGTCAAAATAAGGTTTCGCTTCCTCAAATCCGTCGATTCCCAGATGCCCATAAATCTCTTTCACATGCCCTTCCGGGTCCTTACAGAAATCCTCATATTTCAGATCGATCCGATCCTCTTCTGGCATCTCGTCCAATTCCCGGAATGCTTTTTTATAAATACGCTCAAACAGATTGATCGTCACATCCTCAATGACCTGTTCAGAAGCCGGCTCATTCAGGCAAAACAGCCCCATCTCCTTGGTAAACATATTAATCGTAGACATGACCACGGTATAGGGATTCCGGTAAATGTTAATGAACTTTGCCCCCGGATAGCGCTTCTTTAAAGCGCCGATCCGGCATGTATTTTCCGGGCTTTTCAGCAAAAGCTGTTTCCCTCCGTACAGATAAGTGACCTTTTTCAGAATATAATCATAGGCTTTGCGCCATTCTCTCTGTCTGCTCTCATCCTGCTCGTCAATGAATGCCGTCTCGATATATTTCACGCCGTTCCCCCCGTCGGGAAATACCAGCATGTGACTGATCGCCTGGGTGGATATGGTCGCCTGGGCAAACACTTCTTCCATCGGCAAATCCAGGGCATATTCCAGATTATCCATCGGGCGGGCGCCCTGAAGCAGCGTCTTTTGTACCCTTGCCAGCAAATGCTTCATGAAAATACAGTTATTAAAAGTTACCGTCCTGACCGGGTCAAACCATCCAAACTGCGGATCTCTGGTCAGCAGATTCTGTAAAAACGTAGTTCCGGAACGCCAGTAACCGACAATATATACCGGATCTTTTTTTATCTTTGTCCGCTTAATCGGAATATAAAAAACCAGCCATTCCAGAAAAGCCGGGATTCCCAGGACAAAAGACACTGCTGTGATCAATCTCGCCTGGGGTTTGTTTTCCTTTGTAATCGGATTGGAGCGTTTTAAACGCATCCAGTTATCAAATCTGCATCCCATAAGATTATGGGATAAATTCACTTTTTTCTTTTCCATAGCTCATTTCCGTTTCATCATATGGTATTTTTCAGACCGTATGCAGTGTACTCCCCAAATGTGAACTATATATGAACCGTATCGTTATCCTTCATTGGGCGGAAATTGCAGAAACAACACCTGTTATCCTTCATTGGACGGAAATTGCAGAAACAACACCTGTTATCCTTCATTGGACGGAAATTGCAGAAAC
>CAZGMH010000235.1:0-1231 GCA_964526765.1 uncultured Eubacterium sp. | reverse complement strand
CGGAAATTGCAGAAACAACACCTGTTATCCTTCATTGGACGGAAATTGCAGAAACAACACGCTGTTATCCACATTTTCCATATAGCGGATTGTATCGAGCCCTTCGCAATAATCGGTCAGATGATACTCCTCCACAAAATACTGCTGTGCCTGTTCATAAAGCTCCATATCCGAAAACTTAATCTGTACCATGCTTTCCCCGTTATCATAGGCAGCGGCAATGAGCTCTCCAATCATATCCGGGTCCCATTCGCTGACATACCGCCCCTCATGGATATAATAATTATCCTCAGTAGCCGTACATTCCGGCAGAGGAATCCGCTCATCTGCCTGATGCGTGGACATAATCGTTTCTGTGGAAGCCCCGAAGTAATCATAGTCAATATATTTATTTCCCGACTCTCCCTGCGCTCCTTCTTCATCACGATAAATGTATTGGGAGTTGCCCCAGGTAGTATCCATATAATAATATTCTCCATCCATCACGATCAGATTCCAGGCATGATTTTCCCCCTCCGCCATGCCTGCCACCGTTGCGCATTGGATTCCAAGCCGCTCCAGCAAATATTGGGTTGCATAGGCATATCCCTGACAGATCGTCTCATGATTCAAAAAAGCGCTGATAATATTCTGGTTATTTTCCGAATCTTCTGCGTAATCCACTTCCGAAATCAATTTTTCATATACAAAAAGGGCCTTTTCATAATCTGTGCCGTCTCCCGGCGCATCCGCCAGCATGCGGTCAGCTTCCTCATCAATCTGCTTCTGGATGGAATCCTGCTCCTCCTGTGTCATCGTATAGGTCGGGTTAATCTCGATGGCAGTAATCTCATCATCCCTGCTATATGTGACATAGGAAAACTGATCCAGCCAGAAAAGGTCGCAATAATCATACCGCACAGCCAGATATGCCGTTTCCATCTCGGCAATATCCGTTGTCGCAATCTGAACATTCTCCTCGCGATTCCGGATCGTATACAATATCTCGTCGTACACCAGTTTTGTATTTTCATCCAGGGTCTCATAGGCATATTTACCCCCGGAAACACTGTCTGCCTGTAACGGCTGATTCCCGGTAAGGACCGCCTGCACCTGGTCAACAGTGTTTTTTACGCCGCCGCTGCAGCCGCAAAGACCGGTCAGCAATAAAAAAATCAGTATAATGGCTGCAATTTTCTTTACTTTACTCATCTTCAACACTTTGTTCTCCCCATTCTTTAAATCAAAAAAA
>CAZGMH010000234.1:0-2654 GCA_964526765.1 uncultured Eubacterium sp. | reverse complement strand
TAGTTATCAACTGCGGAAGTTCATCACTGAAATATCAGCTGATCAACTCCGACACGGAAGAAGTAATGGCGAAGGGACTCTGTGAGAGAATCGGTATTGACGGAAGGCTTACCTATCAGAAAGCAGGTCTGGACAAAGAGATTACAGAAGCGCCGATGCCTACGCACAAGGAGGCGATTCAGCTTGTGCTGGATGCCCTGGTAAATGACAGGACAGGTGCAATTGGAAGCCTGGATGAAGTAAATGCAGTTGGACATCGTATCGTACATGGCGGGGAGAAATTTGCATCCTCTGCTGTTATCACAGATGATATGTTAAAAGCAGTAGAAGAGTGTAACGATCTTGCCCCTCTCCATAATCCTGCAAACTTAATCGGAATCAATGCCTGCAAAGAATTAATGCCGGGCGTGCCGATGGTAGGCGTGTTTGATACCGCATTCCATCAGACTATGCCGAAAAAGGCATATCTCTACGGGCTTCCATATGAATATTATGAGAAATATAAAGTGAGAAGATATGGCTTCCACGGGACAAGCCACAGCTTCGTATCCAGGCATCTTGCCGAGTTCCTTGGCATAGACATCAATAATTCCAAAATTATTGTTGCACATCTTGGAAACGGCGCGTCCATCAGCGCCGTATTAAACGGAAAATGTGTGGATACATCTATGGGCCTTACCCCGTTGGAAGGTCTTGTGATGGGAACACGTTCCGGCGATATCGATCCGGCTATCATGGAATTTATCGCAAAGAAAGAGAATCTTGATATCGCCGGGGTTATGAATGTGTTAAACAAAAAATCCGGCGTCCAGGGTATTTCCAAATTGTCCAGCGACTTCCGCGATCTGGAGGAGGGCATGAATGCAGGCAACGAGCTGGCTGAGGCTGCAATCGAAGTATTCAGCTACCGTGTGGCAAAATACATCGGTTCTTATGCGGCTGCGATGAACGGCGTTGACGCAATCGCGTTCACAGCAGGTATCGGTGAGAACGCCCCGCTTGTACGGAAGAAAGTTCTTGAATATCTTGGATATCTGGGAATCGGGATGGATGCCGAAGCAAACGGCCAGAGAGGAAAAGATATCATAATTTCCACGCCGGATTCCAAAGTAACGGTTTGCGTAATTCCGACGAACGAAGAACTTGCGATTGCAAGGGAGACGGTTGCCCTGGTAAAATAAAATCGTTAAGGATGAACAAAAATAACGCAATATAGCATCGGAAACGTAATTACGTAACAAGAAAAAAAGATTGACAAACACTTCATATCTATGTATAATTGGAAAAGTGCGAAAAGAAACGCAAACATAGATGATTGATAAATTGGAGGTGTAACGAGATGTCTATTTGCCCAAAAAATAAATCTTCCAAAGGAAGAAGAGACAGAAGAAGAGCAAACTGGAAAATGACTGCTCCGACTTTAGTAAAATGCAGCAAGTGCGGTGAATTAATGGTTCCTCACAGAGTTTGCAAATCCTGCGGTTCCTACAATAAAAAAGAGATTATCGCAGTTGATTAATGAACGGAATTTGAACGTACAGGGATAAAAGAAAATTTTCTTTTATCCCTGTTTTTGTATCACAGTAAAAATAGCGTCGTATCTGTAAGCCAGACAGGTACGGCGCTTTTCTGATTTCATAGGAGGATGGGGAAAGTTTCATCAGAAATATTCCCCGGTATTATGTCAAATGAGATAATAAAAAAAACACCCTTCGCAAAAGGGACACGATGAAGGAGGAACATATCATGAAGAAAATAGAAATGCAAAACAGACTGGACGATTACCTGCAAAACCTGGAGCTGGAGGAACGGTGCAAGGCTACCGTCACGCAGTACCGGCGGGAAACCTGCGCGTTCCTTGCATGGACCGGGGATACGGAAATCACTAAAGAGACGGTGATCCGATACAAGGACAAGCTGAAAGAAGAATATAAGCCGGCCACCGTCAATGTGAAGCTGGCGGCGCTGAACAGTTTTTTTACATTCCTGGGGGAACTCGGACTCAAGGTGAAGCAGCTCAAAATCCAGCGGCAGGCATACGCTTCCCAGGAAAAGGAACTGACCCAGGCGGAGTATGAGCGCCTGGTCAAAGCGGCAAGGGACCAGGGCAACGAAAAGCTGGCGCTTCTGATCCAGACCATCTGCGCCACCGGCATCCGGGTATCGGAGTTGAAATTCATCACAGCGGAAGCTGTGGAAAGCGGGGAAGCGCATATCCGGCTCAAGGGGAAAGACCGTGTCATCCTGCTCCCCGGCAAATTGCGTAAACTTCTGCGGAAGTACATCAAAACACAGCATATAAAGAGCGGTTCCGTATTTTTGTCCCGGACGGGGAAACCCCTGGACCGTTCCAATATCTGGCGGATGATGAAGAACCTCTGCGGAAGCGCCGGGGTGGATCCGAAGAAGGTGTTCCCCCACAACCTGCGCCACCTGTTTGCCCGGAAGTTCTACTCCATCGACCATGACATCGCAAAGCTGGCGGATATCCTGGGCCACAGCAGCATCGACACCACCCGGATTTACATCATCACCACCAGCCGGGAGCATCAGAAACGGTTAGACCGGATGTCCCTTGTCCTGATGGAATAAAAAAAGCGCAGCCTGTAAAGCCACGCAAAAGGACGGGAATCACAAAATAAACATTCTGTTGT
>CAZGMH010000233.1:0-2742 GCA_964526765.1 uncultured Eubacterium sp. | reverse complement strand
AAAATAAAATCAACAAAAAAATTGTTAAAGTTTTCACTAATTGCCAATTCATGTATTTACAGTCTGCCAGCCAATCCAGAACTTACCTTAAAAAAGTTCGAATTTTTTGTTGTGTTTAAGCACATAGTAAAGTATAATCATTTTTAGAGAAAGTCATTCCTGGGGTGTGCGACAAACCTGCTATTTTGAACCTACATTTTCGTTCATGGGATTCCTAAATTGCTGCCCGGATGCCAGGCCGCCGAATGTGCAGCGGAAGGCAGAAAGACATGCTGCGGACGCCCCCCTAGCTTTGCTAGGAGTCAAAATTGCAGGACCGGCACTCTGGGAGTACGAAAGAGAAAGATTCAGATACAAAAGATGAACTTTACCAAAGAGAACAATGATAAGACGCAAAAGAGAAAAGAAGCTGCTGCGCGCAGCTTCTTTTTGTAATTGGGAAATTGCGTCGCAGGATTTCTGTGTCGATTTGGTGGAGGATATATGAGAAAGAGAAAAAAGTTTAAGATGCTGTTTATTTTAGCCGCGGCGGCGGTATGTATTGTTCTGGCGGGAAAACAGAGGAAAGGGGAAACGTATGTATTTTCGGAATCGGAAGAAGTATATGCGCAGGAATTGGCAGGATATCTGATGATTATTCCACTGACGCCGGAGGAGACGAGAAGCCTGATTATCCCGGAACTGAATGAAATGCTCACCGGAAAAGATATTGAAATATTGTTTCAAAGGCTGGGGCTGGGCAATTTTTACGGGGAAGCGGCCGCTCAGGCATCACTGGAAGATAACCGGGCTTTGACGAGAGCGCAATGGACGATTGTCTATGAACTGATGCTTGACAAGCTGGGGGTGAGAGAGCAGGTGACGGAGCTTAAGATTCAATATCTGGGAACCGTATCCGGGGAAGAACGGATTATTGCGGACAGCGGAAATTATGACTGTGACCTTGCGGGCAGCAGATTTTCTTATGGGAAAGTGTATACCGTCTATTTGTATGGAAATACCATTCTTGGCCGGAAGGACGCGATAGAAGCTGCGGAAAATCAGGCGGATGACAGTTTGGAACAGCCTGAGGCAGAGGATAACGTGCAGGAGAGCGCCAGGGCGGAAGTTCCCTCATCTGTGCGTGTTTTGCTCACACAGGACAACGGCTGTCTTATTTATCGGGAGAATGTATGGCTGAAAGGTTCCGCCGGACTTACCATAGCTTCGGGGGAACAGAGCGTTAACTCCGGGAGCGGCGAGGTAGTGTCCTGCGCGGATATTATGAATACCTGGAATACAGATACGTTGACAGTGCAGCCGTCGGAAGGCGGGCGGCTATATCTGACAAATGCCCAGGGAAGCCCGGATTCCTCAGCTTATCGGGGGGATTTCCAGATTTACAGGGACGAAATGGGATACCGGGTAGTAAACCGGGTTAGCATGGAGGAATATTTATACGGCGTGGCGCCGGGGGAGATGCCGGAGAGCTTTGCCCCGGAAGCACAGAAAGCGCAGGCGGTCTGCGCGAGAACCTATGCTGCGAGACAGGCTGCCAATAAAAGTTATGACGCCTATGGAGCAGACGTGGATGACACCACGGACTGTCAGGTTTATCTGCCTTCCAAGGAGAATCCGAGTGCAATTGACGCGGTGGATTCCACAAAAGGACAGATACTGATGTGTGATGGAGAATTTGCGCAGATTTACTATTTTTCCACTTCCTGCGGATATACTTCCGGTCTGGAAGTCTGGGGACAGGAACCGGTTTCCTATCTGAAAAAGGTGAGTTTATTGACGGAGAACAGTTGGAAGTGGAAATTTGAAAGTTTTATCAAAGACCGGACAGTGAGCGCGTACGACAGCCACAGCAGATATTTTCGCTGGACGGCAAAAATAAGCCTGTCAGATAAATCGGAAGCTCTGCGCAGCGTGCTGCAGCAATGTGCAGATAATACGGAGGGAAGGCTGACCATTCAGAACGCCGCCGGAAATACAGTGTCGGATTGTTCCGGTCTGGGGGCATGTAAGAAGGCGGCAGTCGGGGCACGTTCCAAGTCCGGTATGGCGACGGATTTGTGTCTGGAATTTGAGAATGGCAGCGTACATATTTATAATGAAAATACAATCAGAACTGTTTTGGGGGCGGCTGTTGTTTCGCTGGAGGATAAAAACGGAAATTCTGTAAATGATATGACTATGCTTCCAAGCGCGGCATTTGTCATCGAAGAGGCAGAGGAAGGGGATTATGATGTATATGGCGGAGGTTTGGGACATGGAATCGGAATGAGCCAGTATGGGGCCGACGGAATGGCGAATGCGGGGATATCTTATACGGAGATTCTGGACAAATTTTTTCCGGGAACGGAACTTTCGGAGAAATAGAAATATGCTTTGTTTCGTCTCCTGTTTTTATGGATGAAAAGCGCTTACAGATAACATATTGATTAGTCGTTTTTCGGTCATTCACGAATAAAAAGCTTGCCTGATTGGAAAAAACATGGTATCCTATCAAACTATATGGATACTGTAAGGAACATGAAAGGGACGAAGTCATGGATTATAAGCATTTGATTGGGTTTTTTATGACAAAAATCAAACGGGATAATATAGGCGCTTACGCTGCACAGGCAGCGTTATTTATCATTATGTCCGCAATCCCGTTTCTGCTTGTATTCCTGTCCCTGATACATTTTACTCCGGTGACTGAGAGTATGATTTTGTCCGGCATTGAAATGCTGATTCCCGGAAATCTGTCGCCGA
>CAZGMH010000232.1:1387-2777 GCA_964526765.1 uncultured Eubacterium sp. | reverse complement strand
AATAAATTTAACTCTTTTTCGATACGTTTTTGATGCAGAACAGCGCCACAAGAAACATGACCAATGAAGCAATGCTCATTCCCACAAACGAAACATGCATTCCATGAATACCGGCATTATCTCCATACGCTTCCACCGATTTTGACGCGACAGAATTCATCAGCCCGACAAAAACCGCCATGCCAATCGCTCCTGCTATGGTGCGCAGTGAATTAATCAGAGCCGTTCCATCTGCCGTATTTGTTTTATTGAGATCATTAATTCCCCACGTAACAAACGGCATCATCAGGCATCCGATGGCTGCATTCCTGATAATATTTAAAACAACAGCAACCCAAAGAGAGGTCTGCAGAGATACAAAACACATGCCCGCCACACCGGCCAAAAGCGCAGCGGAGCCTGCAACAGCCAGTTTTTTCATTCCTACCTTATCATAAATTCTGCCGGCAAGAGGGCTGATAAAAGCCATCGCCAGGGAACCCGGAAGCGTCACCAGACCGGATATCGTAGCCGAATACCCCAGAAGATTCTGTACATATAACGGAATAAGAATGGATGTCCCCATCATAACAAAATAGAGCATCATACTGTTCAGCACGCTCAGTGTAAAATTAAAACGCCCGAAGGTTCTCAATTCCAAAAACGGCTGCGCCATATGTAATTGACGGCGAATAAATATACAGCCGCCAATCACGCCTGCAATCAGAGGAATGCAGGTTTCCAGAGATGTAATGCCGTTATTTATATTACCGATTCCCAATGTAATACCGCCGAAAGCAAATGCACTGAGCAAAAAAGAAATCGTGTCAAACTTTTTGACGGATGTCTCAAGTACATTCTCCATTACAATAACTGCATAGATAAACGACACAAGCATAATCGCGAAGGCGCAGACAAAAATCGTCCTCCATCCAAAGGCATCTACCAGAATTCCCGCCAGAGTAGGAGCAATTACCGGAGCCGCGCCCACAGAAAGTCCATACCACCCCATAATTGTACCATGCTTTTCAACCGGATAAATACTCAGCAAAATAACCTGAGCCATTGCTGATGTAATACCATTGCTGCACGCCTGAAAAACACGCCCAATCATCAAAACGGGAAAAGCCGGCGCAAACATGCAGATTCCTGTGCCTGCCAAAAAAATGATGATTGTTATTATGTACAATTTCCTTGTCGGGATACGGGTGATAAGAAATGCTGTCAACGGCATCATAATCGCCATAACAAGGGAATATGCGCTGGTCAGCCACTGTCCTGTCGTAACACTGATATTAAAATCAGATGCGATGGGCGGCATTGCCGTCGTCAAAGCTGTCTGAAGCAGAGAAGTTGCAACACAGGTAATAATAATATTCACAAATATAAGCATCCTTTTCCTATCTGTAAT
>CAZGMH010000232.1:0-1287 GCA_964526765.1 uncultured Eubacterium sp. | reverse complement strand
TTTTTTCCGGCTCACCCAAAGGAAATCATGCCCCGGAATCACAATATCATGAAGTATTACTTCTTCCCCTGTCATCAGGTTTGTGAATACTCCCGGCTCATCCATCCATGCAGTCCTCCCGTAATCATTAAAATTAAAAATTCCAATAAATCGTTCCTCCTCGTTCTCCCGCAGAATCGCAAGAATCGAATCATCCTTCACGTCATACGTATATGTTGGAACGCTGCTGTCAAAAACGCTCCTCTCCCTGCGTATTTTTTCCAGCTTTGAAAGCCCGGTAAAAATCCGCTCCTGTAAGGTTCCCGCCTCTTCAATCTTCTTTGCCAGATCCCACCGGAATTTCCCCCGGTGAATATATCTGGAATCCTCTCTCCTGTCCCTGTCTTCCGACTCTTTATACGTATAATCGTTGAGCTGTCCGATCTCATCTCCGCTGTAAAGCATTGGGATTCCCGACTGGGTAAACATATATGCATGAAGCATCAGGTCAAAGGTAATCGCTCCGGACAGTTTTTCCTCATCACCTTCATACAGCGCGCTTTCCACGCCGCACATGGAAGCTGTTGTCGCGCAGAACCGGGCATCCTGCGTAACAGGATCATCATTGTACAATTCACCTCTGCTCTCACTGTTTTCCCAATTTCCGGTAAAATAGCTGTTCAGGAAACGTTTGTGCTCTGCCTCCTGCATCCCCCAGCCCTGCAAAGTCGGATAGTCCAATCCCCAGCCAATATCATCATGGCAGCGCAGGTAATTTAAGAAAAGATAATCCTTCGGCAGACTGTTTACAATATCCATCTGCTTTTTCAAAAGCCGGATATCCCTGGTTGCAACGCTGTTCCATGTGGTCGCCATTGTAGTCACATTGTAGAGCATATGGCATTCCGGTTTTTCCACGGTTCCAAAATAAGGCACCACCTTCTCCGGCTCCATAACTACCTCACCCAGCAGCAGCACTCCCGGACACACAATTTCGCTGATAATCCGCATCATGCGCACGATGGTATGCACTTTTGGCAGGTTCCGGCACTGCGTGCCCAGCTCTTTCCATATATAAGGAACTGCATCAATTCGAATGATGTCCATTCCCTGATTTGCCAGGAAAAGGAAATTATACATCATCTCGTTAAATACCCGGGGATTCCGATAATCCAAATCCCACTGATATGGGTAAAATGTAGTCATAACATAATGTCCGATATCTTCCAGATACGTAAAATTACCCGGAGCCGTCGTCGGGAACACCTGAGGCACTGTCCTGTCATATTCCTCCGGTATGGAAGGATT
>CAZGMH010000231.1:1392-2783 GCA_964526765.1 uncultured Eubacterium sp. | reverse complement strand
TTTAACTTATGGACAAACAGTCAGATTTTCACTAGAATAGAAGTACATCTATGTTTAAGGAGTTATTATGAAAAAAACAGGTTATTTTTTTAAAAGTATTGTTCCTTTTCTGATTGTTATTGTTCTTCAGATTGGGGTTATGATTCCCATGTATATCATTTATATGATAAAATTATTGTGGGAAAACGGAGGCGATTTTCATACATTTCTTGGAAATATAATAACACTCGCATCCGACCAGGGGTTCCTGCAGAATGTCAACATTGTCTATAGCATTGCCGGATTAATCGTATTTGGAATCTGGTATCAAAAGGTATTTATAAAACCATTTCGGAACAATAAGAAAAATTATCCCACCGGATTTTCGTTCCACACAATTGTATCAATCATTTTTATGGCTATCGGGCTTCAGTATGTCACAATTTTTGTTGTCAACATCATCGCCATGATACGGCCTGCATGGATTACCCAGTATAATACTGTCATGGAAACAGCCGGATACTCAGATGCATCCGTAATATTGCTTATCTATACCATCATACTTGCTCCCTTTGTGGAAGAACTCATCTTCCGCGGACTGACTTTCCGGTATGCGCGCTATGCAATGCCCTTTTGGGCCGCGAATATCTGGCAGGCGCTTTTGTTTGGCGTTATGCACATGAATTTTGTACAGGGTATTTATGCATTTATACCCGGCATCTTTCTCGGCTGGGTCTGCCACCGGGGGCGGGGAATTAAATATTCTGTTCCGGTACATATTGTCTATAATATCCTGGGATGTTTCTGCGGCGACCTGTTTTCCTTTACAACATCCCTCAGCTATCCGGTGTTTACCGGGCTTGGAATCGCTCTCACGATCTTTGCCGTGTGGCTGTTTTATACGGACTTTGAACCAGAACATCCCGAAGGATAAAAGTATACCGCCGAAAGGCGGTACACAAAAGTCCCTGTAAGCTTATACTTTGCAGATGTTCTGAATTCTCTGCACTGCATTTTCCTTTTCCGTATTGATAATATAATCACAGAGCGCGGCGTTTTTCTTCTCGTTTTCCAGGGAAAGCAGGCGCAGCATTTTTTCATGGTTGCTCATATCTTTTTCCAATATTTTCGCAATCATATGTTCCCTGCTGCATTTACAGTAAATAATGACGGTGGGAAAATGGCGCTTCATTGCAATCGCCCCGCTCAAATCCATAGGCATA
Organism: uncultured Eubacterium sp.; assembly: GCA_964526765.1. Classification (GTDB taxonomy): domain Bacteria; phylum Bacillota; class Clostridia; order Lachnospirales; family Lachnospiraceae; genus Eubacterium_I. Next base: position 1,581 of record CAZGMH010000231.1, on the reverse strand, counting down.
ACAATATATTTTTTCTGCTCCATCAGCGCTGTGATATCTTCCCACTTTGTACCGTAGGCATATCCGGCATACATTGTCGTCTCAATAAAAGAAGCTCTGTTTTTGACAAATTCATCTTCCCCGATTGTAATATGTATCCCGTCCGATATCGGTTTCGTCGTATATGCCCTGGGAATCGTAAACCCCTCA
>CAZGMH010000231.1:0-1292 GCA_964526765.1 uncultured Eubacterium sp. | reverse complement strand
CGGCCCGTCATCCAATGTAATATCCACATGCACCATGGATTTTTGAAATCCCATAATAATATTTTCCTCCGGGAAATCAGGAAACGCCCTTTTAATCTGTTCCACACGCTTCGCCATAAATTTGGGATACACTGCCGTGACAATGTAGACGATTCCCTTTGTCTGCAGTCTGCGGATAAACTCTTTCGCCTCCTCCGAAACTTCCTGCATATCATATAATCTCGGGTCATTATAATATTTCTTAATCACCGATGCGCGCCCCGTATTTTCCCAGGAATTAATGTCTTCCAGAGACAGCGGCGGTTCCATATGATGTTCCCTGTTCGCCAGCTCAATGGCACAGTCATTCAGGGGAGAAATCACATCATCCCAGTCAATTCCAAACGTAAGCATTATACTTCCTCCCTCTTTTTATTGTAAAAGAACATCCAGACTGCCATCGCAATAATGACCACGTATCCCAGCACACTGAGCCGGTCCGGAATCTGATGAAACAATACAAATCCGAGTATCGCCGAAAAAATAATCTGTGAATAATCGTAAACCGATATTTCCCTCGCAGGCGCATGGTAGTAGGCTGCTGTAATGGCAAATTGTCCCCCTGCCGCCGCCGCTCCCGCGCACAAAAGAACCAATCCCTGATAAATGCTCATCGGCGCATAATTCAAAAGCAGATAAGGCAGTGTCACCAGGCAGGAAAAGCCGGAGAAAAACAGGACAACGGAGGTTCCTTTCTGCCCGCGCTGGCCGAGCATCCTCACCATCGTATAGGCAATCCCGGCGCACAGTCCCCCCGCAAACCCAATGAGGGACGGCACAAGGTTCATATTCATAAATGTCGGCTTTATGATAAACATACTTCCTATAAAAGCGCCGCATACCGCCGTCACCTGAATCGGCGTCAGCTTTTCTTTCAGTATCAAAAAGGAAAACAGGATGACAAAAAACGGCGACATCTTATTCAGCATGGACGCGTCGGACAAAACGAGATGATCTACCGCATAAAAGTTACAGAGAATACCAATCGTACCGAAAGACGCCCGCAAAATCATATATTTCCAGTTTCCTTTTTCCACATGAAAATGTTCTTTTTTGCGCACCATCATCATCAATGCAATGCCAAATGCAATCAGATTCCTGAAAAAGCTCTTCTGTACCGACGGCAGGTCACCCGCCATCCGCACAAACATATTCATAAATGCAAAACAGAGCGCTGATAAAACAATAAATAAAATTCCCATATATTTTTTCTGCACTTTCATAATCCTGCCTCCTGCTTATTCCGCTTATTA
>CAZGMH010000230.1:0-2845 GCA_964526765.1 uncultured Eubacterium sp. | reverse complement strand
TTTATAAAAATACTAAAAGAGGAAGAAAGCATATGTCATTTGCACACTTACACGTTCACACAGAGTACAGTCTTTTGGATGGTTCCAATAAAATTACAGAATATGTTGCCCGCGTAAAGGAGCTGGGCATGAACAGTGCGGCGATTACGGATCACGGCGTTATGTACGGCGTGATTGATTTTTACCGTGCGGCAAAAAAGGCGGGGATTAATCCAATCCTGGGATGTGAGGTTTATGTGGCGCCGGGTTCCCGGTTTGACCGGGAAAATGTAAAAGGCGAGGATCGTTACTACCACCTTGTGCTTTTGGCGGAGAATAATACCGGATATGCAAATCTGATGAAAATTGTATCCAAAGGCTTTGTGGATGGCTACTATTATCGCCCAAGGGTGGACATGGAAGTGCTTGAAACCTATCATGAGGGGATAATTGCCCTTTCTGCGTGTCTGGCAGGAGAGGTGCAGCGCTGCCTTGTGCGGGGGTTCTATGATGAAGCGAAAAAAGTGGCATATAAGTATCAGAATTGCTTTGGAGAGGGGAATTTTTTCCTGGAGCTTCAGGATCATGGGATTCCGGAACAGACACAGGTAAACCAGCAGTTGATGAGGCTGCATCAGGATACGGGGATTGAGCTTGTGGCTACGAACGATATTCACTATACGTATGCCCAGGATGCCGAGCCTCATGATATCCTGCTCTGCCTGCAGACCGGCAAAAAGCTCAGTGATGAGAACCGGATGCGCTACGAGGGCGGACAGTATTTTGTGAAATCCGAGGAGGAGATGCGGGCGCTGTTTCCCTATGCGCCGGATGCCATCGAAAATACACAGAAAATTGCGGACCGGTGCCATGTGGAAATTGAGTTTGGCGTCACAAAATTGCCAAAATTTGACGTGCCTGCCGGTTATACTTCCTGGGAATACTTAAATAAACTCTGCTATGACGGGCTGGCAGAGCGCTATCCGGCGGAACGCATGGAGGAATTAAAGCCAAAGCTGGAATACGAGCTGTCAGTTATTCAGAAAATGGGATATGTGGATTATTTTCTCATCGTGTGGGATTTCATTCATTTTGCCAGGGAAAATGACATCATGGTAGGCCCCGGCAGGGGAAGCGCGGCGGGAAGCCTTGTGTCTTATACCCTTGGCATTACGAAGCTTGATCCGGTGAAATACAGCCTCCTGTTTGAACGTTTCCTGAACCCGGAGCGTGTGTCCATGCCGGATATTGACGTGGATTTCTGTTTCGAACGGCGTCAGGAAGTGATTGATTATGTTGTGCGAAAATACGGCAAAGACCGGGTGGTGCAGATTGTGACTTTTGGTACGATGGCTGCCCGGGCTGTCATCCGCGACGTTGGGCGTGTGATGGATATGCCCTATGCGATTTGTGACAGTATAGCGAAAATGATCCCGAATGAGCTTGGAATTACGATAGATAAAGCGCTGAAGATGAACCCGGAGCTGAGAGGAATGTATGAGTCGGATCCATCCGTGACAAAACTGATTGATATGTCCCGCAGGCTGGAGGGGCTGCCGCGCCACACATCCATGCATGCTGCCGGCGTGGTCATCAGCCAGAAACCGGTGGATGAATATGTGCCGCTTTCCAGAGCTTCGGACGGTTCTATCACGACGCAGTTTACAATGACTACCTTAGAGGAACTGGGGTTGCTGAAAATGGACTTTCTGGGGCTGCGGACACTGACCGTGATTCAGGACGCAGTGCATAATGTGGCAATGTCAACCGGGACAGAGCTGGATATGGATGCTATTGATTACGACGATCGGGAGGTTCTGGCGTCTCTCGGAACCGGAAAGACTGACGGTGTGTTCCAGCTTGAGAGCGCGGGCATGAAAAACTTCATGAAAGAGTTAAAGCCTCAAAGCCTGGAGGATGTCATCGCGGGGATTTCCCTGTACCGTCCGGGACCGATGGATTTTATTCCCGCTTATATCCGCGGCAAAAACAATCCGGAGACAATCACCTATGACTGTCCGCAGTTGGAACCGATTCTGGCGCCCACCTACGGCTGTATCGTATATCAGGAGCAGGTTATGCAGATTGTGCGGGATTTGGCAGGCTATACCCTTGGGCGCAGTGATTTGGTGCGCCGCGCCATGTCCAAGAAAAAGACGGATGTGATGGCGAGGGAACGGCAGAATTTTGTCTATGGAAATGAGGAAGAGGGCGTTCCGGGATGTATTGCAAAGGGAATATCCGAAGCGGTTGCAAATAAAATATTTGATGAGATGACAGATTTTGCGAAGTATGCGTTTAACAAATCCCATGCGGCGGCATATGCGGTAGTTTCCTATCAGACCGCTTATCTGAAATACTATTATCCGGTGGAGTTCATGGCGGCGCTGATGACATCGGTAATTGATAATTCGAGTAAAGTATCCGAGTATATACAGGTATGCCGTCAGATGGGAATCCGGGTACTTCCCCCGGATATTAACGAGGGGTTCGGGAACTTTTCTGTTTCGGGAAAATCCATCCGCTATGGCCTGTCTGCAATTAAGAGTATCGGACGTCCGGTAATCGAGAGCATTCTTAAAGAGCGCAGTGAGAGAGGGATTTTTACTTCCCTGAAAGATTTTATAGAACGGCTGTCCGGGAAGGATGTAAACCGCCGCACGGTTGAAAACTTTATCAAAGCAGGAGCCTTCGACGGATTTGGCGGCAACCGGAAGCAGTTTATGCAGGTGTATGCTCTGCTTATGGATTCCGTTCAACAGGAGAAAAAACATTCCATGGCAGGTCAGATGTCGCTGTTTGACCTGGTTTCGGAGGAGGAGAAACGGAATTATGAAATACGCCTGCCGGATGTGGAGGAGTATGA
>CAZGMH010000229.1:0-2865 GCA_964526765.1 uncultured Eubacterium sp. | reverse complement strand
ATGAAAAAGATTTATGAAAAGAAATTGAAAATTGCTTTGTTGTGTGGTAAGTTCTTTCTTGTTCTTACAATTGAAAGTATAAGGAGAAAATATGTCCGCCTTATGTGGATACTATGATTTTTTAGTAAATAATTTATGAACAATTTGTGAATACGGATAGCCGGTGGGTTAAGGCAGCCAAAAACAGCGGCTTTTGCAGAACATGGCGGTTGCAATATCCTGTCTCAGACTTTATAATAGAAGCAGCGAAATTCGTTGATATAAACTCCGTAACGATGCACACGGTATTTTGTTGGCAGCGTACCGGGGCGGGAGGTGATGAGATGAAAACAGAACAGTATCGGCCGGATTTTGGAGAGGTAAAATTTCCGGAGGGGTTTGAAGAAAAATTGAAGGGGAAAAGCATAGAAGAACAGATGAACTTTTACCGCATTACGGAATCCCGGCAGCTTGCCCGCACTTCCTACGGGCAGGTGGACAAAGAAACCGTTACAAAAAGGTGCTATAAGCTGACCGAATATGAAAATGTAGAAGGACTGGTCGTCCGGGACGGCATTCTTGTCGGCGTCAGGATGACCGATTGGTGGAACAGCGGGCAAGCCGTATTGCCGTATGGTTGTGTGCTGACCTACTATGCAAGCGACAATGAGGGTTCGGGAACAAAGGACAGGGAAGATTACGCATATCTTATCTGCGTATAGCGCCCGTTTATTGAGGAAATCGAATGTGCAGCCGTTTGTTGAAGTATGGAAATGAATTTTTGGCAGGAAAGCCTGGAATAGACGAAGAACGAAAAAGAAAGATATTGGAATCGTTGAAAGGGATCATAGCAGGCTCAGACACTGACGGGGAAAAGACAGATTTTATATAAATTTTACAAATAAGGAGTTAATTTTTGCCGGAAGTGATGTATACTAATATAAAAATCTCGATACAAAAAGAGGATGATTTATGAAATTACTTACTTTTACGGTTCCCTGCTATAATTCGCAGGATTATATGAGACGCTGTGTGGATTCTCTTCTTCCGGGAGGGGAAGATGTGGAAATCATTCTGGTGGATGACGGTTCGACAGATGATACCGGCGCGATTGCGGATGAATATGCAAAAAAATATCCTTCTATGGTCCGGGTGATCCATCAGGAAAACGGAGGGCATGGAGCCGGCTTAAATACGGGTATCAATCATGCCGCCGGGCTCTATTTTAAAGTTGTTGACAGTGACGACTGGGTAGATCAGGAAAGTTATCGTCAGATTCTGGAGACGCTGCGCAGCCTTTGCTCGGCAGGCTGTATGCTGGATATGCTCATCAGCAATTTTGTCTATGAAAAGGAAGGGGCAAAGCATAAGAAAGCTACGCGGTATTCTGCGGTGCTGCCGAAAAATCAGTTGTTTGACTGGGCAGAGACAAGAAATTTTAAAATAGGAAAGTACATACTGATGCATTCGGTTATTTACAGGACGCAGCTTCTGCGGGATTGTCATCTGGTGTTGCCGAAACATACATTTTATGTGGATAATCTGTTTGTCTATGTGCCGCTCCCCTATGTGCGGACAATGTATTATCTGGATGTGGATTTTTACCGTTATTATATCGGGCGGGAGGATCAGTCTGTCAATGAAGCTGTGATGATCCGGCGGATTGACCAGCAGATTAAAGTGAATAAAATGATGATAGACGCATATGATATCTGGAAGATTCCGAACCGTCACCTGAGAAGATATATGATGAATTATCTGGAGATTATTACAGTTATCTCCACGGTAATGCTTATCAAATCCGGCACAAAGGAAAATCTGGAAAAAAAGAGGGAACTTTGGACGTATATTAAAAATAAGGACATCCGGCTGTTCCACAAACTGAGAAACCGGATTATGGGGCGTACACTGAATCTGCCGGGAAAAGGAGGCAGAAGTATTTCGCTCACAATTTATAAAATTTCACAGAAAGTGATTGGATTTAATTAGGGGAAAGGCTTCTGCCTTTCCCCTTTGTGATTTATATATGATATTTCGCAGCGCTCAGTTCGTTGAATACTTCCTGTTTTAAGTGATAGAGCTTGTCCGACAAGTCCACATATACCTTGGAGGGATTGACAAAACGCATATTTTCATCCCAGAGAGTGTTCTTTTCCTGTGTACAGATTTCCCGGATTTCCATAACGCTTGGAGAAGTGTATACACATTTGCCCTCCTCAAAAATTGGTACCAGAAGCTTCCGCATTGTATAAGTGCCGCCGATGATGCGGGTCTTTTTCCACGTTTCATGCGGGTCAAAGAGAAGCATATCTTCATTTTCATCAAAGGTTTCGTCCGCCAGACAGATTAAGTCTGCCCTGATTTTTCCGGTTTTTCTGTCGTAAATACGGTAAATTTCCTTGTCGCCCGGATTGGTAACTTTCTCTGTGTTTTCCGAAAGCTTGATTTTTGGAATAAAATTCCCGTCCTCATCCTGAATGGCGGCCAATTTGTATACGCCGCCGAAAGCAGGGCAGTCCCTGGAAGTAATCAAGCTGGTTCCCACGCCCCAGGAAGTAATCGTCGCCCCCTGGGTTTTCAGGGTTTCAATTAAATATTCATCCAGATCGTTGGATGCGGATATTACTGCGTCAGGGAAACCTGCGTCATCCAGCATTTTCCTGATTTTCTTTGAGAGATAAGCCAAATCCCCGCTGTCCATACGGATACCGTAATTGTGAAGTTCAATGCCGGATTCCCTCATTTCCCGGAACACGCGTATTGCGTTTAACATGCCTGATTTCAGGGTATCGTAAGTATCTATCAGCAGGATGCAGGCGTCGGGATAGAGTTCGGCGTAGGTTTTAAATGCCGTATATTCATCCGGGAAGCTCATAATCCAGCTGT
>CAZGMH010000228.1:0-2874 GCA_964526765.1 uncultured Eubacterium sp. | reverse complement strand
ATGATCATCATGACCGTATCCAGGAATGGTTCTGGCGGCATGAAATCTTTCATCCCCTGAATTTAAAGGAATATCATTCCTTTTATAATGTGCAGATTGCGCTGGCCACCGGAAAGTGCATCGGCGTCATGTATGAGCGGATTCTGGACGGAATGGAGGATAAGCTGTCGTTTTATCCGCTGGAGGATCCGGATACGGACGGCGCGGAAGTGGTCATTGCATGGAAAGAGGATAAATATGCGGTAAAGGCAAAAAATATAGCGCATCTGCTGGAGCAGGAGGAAATATAGGGGACGGACGTAAAACAGGGAGCTGTAACACCCAATTGAGTGTTGCGGCTTCTTTTTTTTGGGAGAACCAGAGGTGCAGAAAGATGATAAAATTTTCTTATCAGATAGAAAATTTTTAATCAAAAGGATATGGAGGAGAGACTATGAACAGGGTATGTGAAATTCTGGGAATCGAAAAACCAATCATCCAGGGACCAATGGCGTGGATTTCTACCGCGCCGCTGGCGGCGGCGGCGTCCAATGCGGGCGGACTGGGCGTGCTGGGGGTCGCGTTTGCGCCGGAGCCGTTTATCCGCGAGCAGCTGCGCGCCACGAAGGAACTGACGGATAAACCGTTTGCGATGAATGTGGATATGTATATTGGGGATATGGAGATGACCACAAGGATCATCGAGGAGGAAAGGCCGCCTGTCGTATATGCCGATACATACATCAACCTGTGCGAGAAAAAAGAGCTGTGCATGATTTATTTTAAAAAATGGCACGATCTTGGGTGCAGGATCATCGTAAAGGCCTCCACAGTGGCAGATGCCATCACTGCGGAGGAAGCCGGCGCTGATGTGATATTTTTGAAAGGCTGGGAAGGCGGCGGACATGTATCTTATGAGGCTACCACTGTGCTGGTTCCCCAGACAGCGGATGCAGTGTCTGTACCGGTGGTTGCAAGCGGCGGTATCGCGGACGGCAGGGGAATGGCGGCGGCAATCGCGCTTGGGGCAGAGGCAGTGGAGATGGGAACTGTTTTTATGGCGGCATCCGACGCCCCGGTCCATCCGAATGTAAAAGAAGCGGTCCTGGCATGCGGCGATATGGATACCGTAGTGACCGGTATCTGCACCGGGGAGCCCTGCCGCCAGATCAGAAACAAATTGTCGGATGAATTACTGCGCATCGAGGCGGAAAATGTGAAAGCGGAGGCAGGTCCTAAAGTACAGGAGATTTCCATGGCGTCCCTGAGAAAAGCGATGGCAGAGGGGGATATGGAAAACGGCGCCGTGATGGCGGGACAGATCGCTGCCCTGATCAAAGAGCCGAAGACCGTTGCGCAGATCATAGACGACACGCTGGCAGAAGCAAAGGAAATTTTGTCAAAGATAAAAGATTTTGAATTTTAACATTCTGATAGATGATAAGAACAGGAGGTAACTATGGAGAACAAAAAGAGAGTTCCGGTGACGGAAGAGGAAATGCAGAGAAGTATTTACAAATACTTCGAGCAGGATATGGCTCCCGCGGCGCCGGAGAAGTACGGAAAATTATTGGGAGGACCGATCAGTCCGGACAAGGCGCTGCTGTTTCGGGACAGAAACAGGTTGTTTGAACCGGGATATCTGGAGGAAGAAACGGGCTGGTGTATTATGCCGGACGGGACCGGATATCTGGCGAACCTGACCCCGATGCCGGGCGTGACCACGGAAATGTTTGACTGGTATTTTGCATGGCACGGTCTGGAGGATCTGCGCTACAAGATCTGGAATCATGAAGATCATTATTACGCAAGGTGCCAGAATAAAAAGAAAGCGCTGGATCCGGAGCTGACCCTGAAAGAGAAGCTGTGGGATACGACGCATGAGATCCTGGAGGATACCGGAATGGGGCCATCCCCTATCGTGATCAATTTTAAGTATCCGGGAGACTGCGGATTTAAAGCGGAACTGATCGGTACGGAGGCATGTTCTACCCTGATCTGCGGAAAAGGATATGGGAAAGGGCAGCCGCCCTTTGCGGTTCCCCCTACCTTTATGACGCATTTTGTGCGGGAGGTTCCGGGCGGCATCGAGCTTCGTTCCCGTTTCTGGATGGGATGGAATTTTGAAAACGGAAAAGATGTAAAAGTGCTGCCGGACGGTATGCGATATCCGGATATGGCGGCTATGACGCTGGCATTACATAACGTAAAAGAGTTTACAAACCTGGCTGCGATCCTGCCGGATTTGTATGCTGAAGAAAAAGACAATTGGTAGGAGGTAAGCGAGATGATTTATACCAACCATAAAATAGAATTTGATGAGAGCAAATGCGTGGGATGTCAGATTTGTTACAAAGCCTGTTTTGTAGATGTCATCCGCTGGGACGAAGAAAAAAGAAGACCGATTTTCAAGTATGTGGAAGATTGTGAGCATTGTAACTATTGTGAAGTAAAATGCGCAAAGAAAGCCATCAGGGTGATCCCGGATTTCTCAAGCCAGAGTTTCCGCCAGACGTTCGATGTATATGCGCGCAAATATAACGAGTAAGGGAAGGAGGAGAACCTGATGCAAAAATGTGAATTTGAAACAAAGCGGGAGTCTGCGGATATCCTGATCATAGGCGGCGGTATCGCAGGACTGAGCGCGGCAGTGACGGCAAAAGAGAATAATCCGGATGTGGACGTACTGATCGTGGAAAAACAGACCTCCGGATATTCGGGAAAAGCAAACAAGGGAGGCGGCGTACTCCAGTATTTTGACCTGGAAAAGGTAACGCCGGAAATATTCAATGAGTACCATGCCAATGCGGTTGGCGGATATCTGGCAAATCAGGATCTGTTGAAAAAATATGTGGCAATGAATAATCAGATGCTGGATAAACTGGAGGAGTGGGG
>CAZGMH010000227.1:0-2908 GCA_964526765.1 uncultured Eubacterium sp. | reverse complement strand
ACAGTTTCGGATTTTCCAAAAACTGCAGAGTGGGAAGAAAATAAGCGCAGGAATCGATTGTGCAGATTGGTATACATACTGTGACAACCAGGCCGAGATTGTGAAAAAACGGAACCCAGGTGCCTAGAGTGCGGTGGTTAAAATCATAACAATTCAGGCATTGCTCTATATTTTTCATCAAAGCTTTTTGCGTAACGCGTACACCTTTCGGGGAACTGGTAGAACCGGAGGTGTATTGTAAATATACAAGATGGTCGTCCCCTGTTGCGGTGATGACATCTTTTCGTTTATATGGCGTAAGCCTGTCAGCGTAAATCCGTTTCAGACGCAGGACGCTTCTGAACGCCTCATGGATCAGGCGTCCGGTTAAGCTGATGCCTGATTCCTGTTCCAATGCGTAATTGGATATGAGGGCTTTTGGCTGACAGGATTTCAGTACCGAGATGAAACGCTCGATTTTTCCTTCATCCAATGGCGGCGGAATCACAGTAAATGTCACACCGGCCATCATGCATCCGAAAATGGAATAGACGGTGCCGTAATCCTGCATACAGAATATAACGGCACGGTCTCCGGGCCTCAGTCCCTTTTTGCGGAGCATATATGCGATTTCCAGCGATTTCTGGTACAACGCCTGAATGGTAATGTTCTGCATTTTCCAACTGCCGTTTTGATAATCCAGAAAGCGATAAAGTATATAATCCGGAGTATCTGATACACGTTCCTCCAATACGTCGATTAATGATTGTGTTGTTTTCATAATTAATTACCCTGTTCCCTTGTATATTAATCTGCATAAATGCAAAAATTCTCTATATTATAATAGTTCATATAGACAATGTTCGCAAGTTAAATAAAAATAAAAAAATTAAGAAAATTTTTACTCATATGTAAACAAATACTGTTCAAATGAATTATTATAATTTACAATAGAAAAAGCAGTAAAAATTTTTCCCGGGGACAGGACGGGAAATATGAAAGGAGGAAAAGAGGAATCATGTTTAAAACAGGTAAAATCAGACAGCGTCCCCGTGAGAACCTGGTTGAAAAAGCGGGAAAACGCGTTGAGGAGCTTATGCCGGGGAAAACATTGGAGGACGTTTCGGAAATGTATCAGCAGTTTCACAGGGAGCTGGCGCACATAAGAGAGTTTCAGAATAATGATTATGAAGCTGTGCTGGCATGTATGGATAAATACAGGGATGTCCTGGAAATTATAGATATGTTTCCGGAAGAAGGGCTTGATTCCTGGGCATCATATCGGGATGCAATTCAATTTCTGGTGGAAAATGATGATTTTTAAAATAAGTATTGTGCATGATATAATGTATATGATATTATATCAGAGAGGAGATGACTCCCGCCTCTACAGGCGGTGAGTAACAAATTTGTATCAGTGGGAGTCTAATCTCCCCTCTGATATACGCTCCGCGAGGGCGCACAACGTCCGGGGGACGTTGGTTCTGCGCCGACCGAAACGAAGTGTAGAGCGCAGGGATTCGGAAATGAATTATGTCAGCAAAGCTGACCCGAATCCCGCGCCAGGACTCGCGAGCGAGTCTTGAATATAAAAAAAGGAGGATAGCAATGGAAAAGTTACTTATTTTAAATCCGGGTTCCACATCCACAAAAATTGCATATTACGAAGATGAAGATCAGATTTTTGTAGAAAGCATTTCTCATTCCGCAGAAGAGATAGCAAAATATGACCTGATCGTGGATCAGTTTGAGTTTCGGAAAGATATGATATTGGACGTTTTGAAGGAAAAAAATGTTGTGCTGGAGGAGTTGACCGGCATTGTAGCCCGCGGAGGACTTTTGCCGCCTCTTCAGGCGGGGGCATATCGTGTCAACGAGGACATGGTGTGGCAGTTGAAAAACAAACCGGCAATGGAACATGCATCCAATCTTGGGGCTGTGATTGCAGATGCGATTGCTGCGCCGCTGGGAATACCGGCTTTTATTTATGACGGGGTTACAGTGGACGAGATGATGCCGATTTTGAAGATCACAGGTCTGAAAGAGATTACAAGAAAAGGAATCGGACATAACCTGAATACCCGTGCAGCAGCAATGAAATATGCAAGAGAAAACGGAAAAGAATACAAAGACTGCAAATTGATTGTCGTACATTTGGGCGGCGGAATTTCTGTAACCTTGCAGTATGGCGGAAAAGTAGCTGATATTATCAATGATGAGGATGGCCCTTTTGCACCGGAGCGTGCCGGCGGACTTCCTGCACAGTCGCTTGTGAAATATATGGATAAGACCGGTATATCATCAAAGGACATGCTTAAGAAGATGAAAAGCCAGGGAGGTCTGGTGGCATACCTTGGCGTCAACGACAGCCGTGAGGTTGAGAAAATGATTGCCGATGGCAATGAGGAAGCAAAACTCATCTATGATGCAATGGCTTTGAATGTTGCCCGCAAAATCGGTGAGGAGGCGGCTACGGTCGCCGGGGATATAGAAGCAATTATTTTGACCGGAGGAATTGCATATTCTGAATATTTTACCAACGAAGTTAAGAAAAATGCGGAGTGGATTGCGCCGGTAGTCGTATATCCCGGCGAGAATGAGATGCAGTCTCTGGCTCTGGGCGGACTGCGTGTCCTGCGGGGTGAAGAGGAAGCGCATGATTTTGTGAGGACAGAATAAATACACAGAAAGCTTTGAGAATTAATAAGAAATTTACAGTTAAAATTTTTACTATAATAAAAGGAGCAATGCTATAAAAAAGTGGGCAATACTGTAATACAATAAGCAAAAAGCGCCGTAAATTCCCGGAAAATAAAGGGATACGGCGCTTTTTGAATGTGAACTGTTCCCGGCGGCGCCGGTCAGGATTTCCCGTTCATTCAATGTTAAGAAACCGTTAATCAATCGTTAAGAAATGGATTCGTAAATA
>CAZGMH010000226.1:0-2944 GCA_964526765.1 uncultured Eubacterium sp. | reverse complement strand
TACTTCTGTTTTTCTGTTTTTTCTATTACTTCTATTTCTTCTGTTTTTCTGTTTTCTCTGTTTATTCTGTTTTTTTGTCTTTTCTGTTTTTACCTGTGTTTTTCCCATAAAATGCCAGGCTGAATATAACGAACAGCAGCGCCGCCGCAAACGCCATCCAGCCGGCCAATACTTTTCCTCCCATACCGGAAAATGTATCATAATAGCCTTTCAGATATACCACAACTATTATCAAAGGTAAAATATAGGTCATGTAAAAACGCAGTACGGCGGGCAGCTTCATACCCTTTCCAAAATTTGCCTCAGCAAGGAAATTCTCCCAGCCCCATCCGTTTTTCTTCACACAAAAAAGTACAAAAACCATACTGCCCAGCGGAAGCAGATTATAGGATACGAGAAAATCTTCCAAATCCATCACTGACGTTCCTGCTCCCATAGGCTGAAATCCCGACAGGAAATTAAATCCCAGCACTGCCGGCAGGGAAAGTAGCGTCACCAGAATAATATTAAACCCGACTGCTTTTTTGCGGCTCCAGCCGCCCATATCCATATAGAAAGACACGATATTTTCAAATACGGCTATAATCGTTGACAATGCCGCAAAGGACATAAATACAAAGAAACAGGTTCCCCATATTCTGCCGCCGCCCATATGGTTAAATACGTTGGGCAGGGTGATAAACAGCAGGGACGGTCCCGCATCCGGCTCCACATTATATGCAAAACAGGCAGGAATAATGATGAACCCCGCCATCAAAGCCACAAATGTGTCCAAAATAACGATATTCTTTGCCTCGCCGGTAATTGTGCGGTCTTTTTTCAGATAACTCCCGAAAATCTCCATAGCTCCTATACCGATGCTCAACGTAAAAAACGCGTGTGTCATGGCGTCAAACACCACCGGACCCAAGCCCCTTGACCTGATTGTATCCAGATTCGGCACAAGATAAAACTTTACGCCGGACATGGCGTTGGGCAGCATCAGCGAATGAACTGCAAGCACAATGATGAGCAGGATCAGGATACTCATCATCACTTTCATAATCTTTTCAATTCCGCGCTGCAGGCCCAGAATACAGACTCCAAAGGAAACCAAAATTGCAACAATCATCCATACGGTCATCGTCCCGGGCGACGCCAGCATATCAGAAAACGCGCCCGCAATTTCCTCCGGCTGCATACCGGTAAGCTTTCCGGCAGCGCTTCGATAGGCATAATAAAGCATCCACCCGCCTACCATTGTATAAAACATCATCAACAGATAATTCCCCAAAATCGAAAACCATTTAAAGTGATGCCAGACGGTTCCTTCCGGTTCCAATTCCTCATAAGCCATCGACACCCCTTTGCGGCTTCCGCGGCCTATGGAAAACTCGCAAATCAGAATAGGCAGTCCCAGAATTGCCAGAAAAACAAGATAAATCAATATAAATGCGGCTCCTCCGTTTTGACCGCATATATACGGAAACTTCCATACGTTTCCCAATCCCACTGCACAACCCGCAGACACCAGTATAAATCCCAATCTTGACCCAAATTTTTCTCTCCCCTGCATATTCCTGTTCCTTCTCCTGAAAACCTATTTTCTTCGGATATAATGATCGTATTCTTCTTCCCTGTTTTGCGGCAGAGGGTATTTCATCACATACTCATATCCCGATATATCTTTATGAATTTTGCGCATTTCTTCCGCTATAACGTAAAATCCGAATTTCTTATATAATTCCATGTAAAACAGATTCCTGCCGCTGATTCTTAAATAGACAGCAGAAAAGCCGGCGCTCCAGCACTTGTAACAAATAAATTTCAAAACGGCATACATACACTCATAATGAGCATAACGGCCCGCAAGCCTCACTTCATCCAGCCAGAACCTTCCCCCGGCTGTTCCTCTGTCAGCTCCCCGGTCTGTTCCGCTGCCTGTCTCCCTGACAGTTTCTCCGGCTGTTGTTCTTTCCGTTCCTTTGTCTGTTTCCCCGGCATATTCTTCTATATGCCAACAAAACTCCGCCGCTTTTTCGCCGCCGTCCGTCACCCGATATGAAAACTCCGTTTTTCCATTATTTATCTGCCAATATCTCATCCTGTGCCGCCTCCTGATGTCCAAACCATCTTTTATCTGTAAACCGATTCATGGGTCATAAGCTGTTAATAATCTCCCTTGCCAGTTCCTCTGAAATCGGGGTTGCATATACTTCCTCCCCAAAAACAGCGATATCGCCGATTCCGTTTTGAATGACAAAACGCAGCTTTCCGTCCCGCACCTTTTTATCCGTATAAAGCTTTTTTACAAGCGCCTCCCGGTCAATGTAATCGGGAATCGTTGTCGGCAGATTTGCCCTCTTAAGCAGCGCCGTTACCCTGTCTGCGTCCTCCTTTGTCAAATAACCGAGACGGTTTGCCAGTCTGGCCTGGGCTGTCAGTCCAATCGCTACCGCCTCTCCATGCAGAAGCCGGTAATCGCTGACCGTCTCAATCGCCCTTCCAACCGTATGTCCGAGATTCAAAACCTCACGCAGCCCCGTTTCCCGCTCATCCTTCATAACAACCTGATATTTAATCTGGCAATTCATCCTGGCGATATACCCGCAGGATTCTTTTTCCAGATCCAGCAAATCGTCCATATGTTCTTCCAGAAACTCAAAAAACTTTTTGTCCGCCAGACATGCATGTTTGATAGTCTCCGCAAGTCCGCTGTATATCTCACGTTTCGGAAGGGTTCTCCATGCATCCAAATCCAGATATACCTTTTTGGGCTGATTGATGAGTCCGATTAAGTTGGTCGCAAGGGGCGTGTCGACAGCCGTTTTCCCTCCTACGGACGCATCCGCTGCCGCCAGCAGGGTCGTCGCATAATTGATAAAGGGAACGCCACGCCCGTAAGTGCCTGCAATAAAGCCTGCCAGGTCTGTCACCACGCCTCCTCCAACTGCCAGGATACAGC
>CAZGMH010000225.1:0-2954 GCA_964526765.1 uncultured Eubacterium sp. | reverse complement strand
CAGCCGTTCCGCTATCGGTAAATCCTCCGGCGTAGTGATTTTCATATTTTCATAAGAACCTTCAAATAGTTTTACCGGTTTTTTCATTATATATTCCACTACCATAGCGTCATCCGTCACGGAAATTTCTTTTCCTTCTATATAAAGACGTTCATACGCCTCCCTGATCAGGGGATAAGAAAACGCCTGCGGCGTCTGGATTGACCAGACATATTTACGGAGAGGTGTGTTCGTAACAAAATTCCCGTCATCCACTATCTTAATTGTATCTTTCACCGGCATTCCTGCAGCACATGCCTGATATTGCCCGACACAGCATTTCGCATTTTCCAAAATCTGCTGCGTCACAAAAGGTCTTGCTCCATCGTGAATATATACATAATCCGCGCCGGACAGTTCACACAGTCCCCGGTATACCGAATCATAACGCTCTTTGCCGCCAACGATAATTTTACTTATTTTACGGAAACCATACTTTTCTACTATCTCTCTGCGGCAATACTCCTGCTGTCCCTCCCCTGTCACCAGAACGATTTCATCCACAAAACTGTTTTCAAACGCCCAAAGGGCATAGTAAATTACCGGTTTCCCGGCCAGCTTTAAAAATTGTTTTGGTATATCACTGTTCATTCTGGCGCCTTTTCCGGCAGCCAGGACAATCGCCGCATGCCTTTTTTGTTCCATTTCCAGATATCCTCTCTCCATCATCAGAAAATCAATCGCCGGGCTTCTGATACATCCGACGGTCAGCGTTCTCCCAGTTTCAGATTCGGCACGGCATTTAAGTCCCATCCATGCCGTGTTCCCGCCTGATATTCATAATAGGCAGCCGCACCGATCATGGCGGCATTATCCGTACATAATATCGGAGACGGATGGTAGAACTGTATGCCGCACTTTTCGCAGGCAGCACGCATTCCCTCCCGCAATACGCCGTTGGAAGCTACGCCTCCTGCAATGGCAAGCTTTTTCATTCCAAATTCCTTTGCCGCATGTATGGTATGCGCAATCAACACTTCTGTCACCGCCTTTTGAAAAGAAGCGGCAATATCCTCCGGGACAATCTCAATGCCTTTCATCCTGCAGCCGTTGATGTAATTTAAAACTGCTGATTTCACGCCGCTGAAGCTAAAATCATAAGGATTATCATTTATCTTTGCCTGAGGAAAAGAAACCGCATCGGGGTTTCCCTGACGGGAAGCTTTTTCTATCTTTGGTCCTCCCGGATAACCAAGCCCAATCGCTCTCGCTACCTTGTCAAATGCTTCTCCCGCCGCATCGTCTCTGGTTCTCCCAAGAATTTCATACTTTCCATAATCCGCTACCTTCACCAGATGCGTATGTCCCCCGGATACAACGAGACATAAAAACGGCGGTTCCAAATCTTTGTTTTCTATATAATTAGCGCTGATATGACCTTCAATATGATGAACTCCCACCAACGGAATGTTCCGCGCATAGCTAATCGCCTTTGCCTCCGCGACGCCGACCAAAAGGGCGCCGACCAGTCCCGGCCCATAGGTTACTCCAATCGCGTCAATGTCATCCAATGTGACGCCGGCTTTGGACAAGGCTTCCCCGATTACCTGATTAATTTTTTCTATATGCTTTCTGGAAGCAATTTCCGGCACAACACCGCCATACAGGGTGTGCAGGGCAATTTGAGAAGAAATAATATTTGACAGTACCTCTCTGCCATTTTTGACAACTGCTGCGGCCGTCTCATCACAGGAGCTCTCTATTGCAAGTATCAAAACATCCTTTTCACTCATATGCTTATCCTCCCATAATCTGTACTATTCATCCAAAAAATCCAGTTCAGCGGAGCGGCCGTCTTTTCCAAGAGAAGCTCCCGGAAAAATTCTGCGAACCTCCTCCATATAGCTCTCCGCCTTCACCAGAGACGGGCTGAAATGGGTAAGCCACATTTCCGAAACCCGTGCTTTTTTCGCCAGGGCTGCCGCCTCATAAAATGTCATATGCTTATACTGGCGCGCTTTTGCTTCCTTTTCCTTCTCAGCATACATTCCCTCACAGATAAATAAATCTGCTCCCGCCGCACATTCGGCAATCAGGGGCGCTGGTCTTGTATCTGTGCAATAAGTCACTTTTATGCCGCGGCGCGCCGGCCCGAGCACCATGTCCGGAGTAAAAAACCTGCCCTCATCCTCAATCGTCTCTCCGTTTTGCAGACGGCTCCAGAATTTTTGCGGAATCTCCTGATTTTTCGCACGCTCCACATCAAATTTCCCTTTGCGGGGAATCTCCAGCGTATAGCCATAACAGGTCACATTATGATTTACCCGGAACGCATGAATCCGATACCCACATGCTTCTATTGTTTCTTCCCTTTCACTCAATTCATGGAACTTTATCTCAAAGGGCAGCTCCGGTGCAATTGTCCGCAGAGCTGCCACTACCCGTTCCAGGCCTTTCGGTCCTATCATCAGAATCGGCTCTGTCCGCTCCGCATTTCCGAGAGTCAGAAGGAGCCCCGGCAGACCGCTGATGTGGTCAGCGTGATAGTGGGTAAAACAGATAATATCTATAGGGTGAAAACTCCATCCTTTTTCCTTGATTGCCACCTGTGTCCCCTCACCGCAGTCAATCAGCAGGTTACTTCCGTTATATCGCGTCATTAATGACGTCAATTTCCTGTACGGAAGCGGCATCATTCCCCCCGTACCAAGCAAACATACATCTAACATTCAAATATTTCCGTCCTTTCAACCGTTTCCGGCTGGATAATAAATTTTTTCATCCACTGTTCCATGCAGGCTTCGCATATATCAGCGCTCTGACAGATACCATCTTTCCCGGAAAAATATCCCCAGGTTTTTTCCAGATGGAAAAAATCTTCCACCGCATGTCCGTGTTCCATTTTAATCTCTTTTCCGCAGCAATTACAAAATACTTTTCCGTTCTGTCTCATTTTCTTATCCTCCGTCTTTTTG
>CAZGMH010000224.1:1664-2972 GCA_964526765.1 uncultured Eubacterium sp. | reverse complement strand
GGTCGACAAACTCTAATACTTTCTGTGCATCTGCCTTTGAGCGGTAAAACATAACATCCTCATACGGCTGTAAATGTGCTTTCCAATCCGCCGCTTTTTCAAGAAACTCAGCTCCATTTTCCGCGGCAATATAACACCGTTTCCCAGAGTCAATATAACAAATCGGCGCTTCGCTCCAAAGATCACACATCTGCCCTATGGTTCCTATAAATCCCCCGTCACTGTCCACTGCCATAATATCAATCCAGGGTACCGTATAAAAATCAACCTCAGGAATATTATCATCAAAAATAAAATGAATATCATATTGATTTGCATAGCGCTCATATTCACTGTTTCTGTCTGAAACAGGCATGGCATAAACAGTCGTGCCTGACGGAATCACTTCGGCATCCCTGACAAACACACTGACACATTCATTTACTTCTGTCTTATCCAGAAATAATTTTTTCATTTTGTCCCCCAAATCAGCTTTCCAGAAATGCCCGGACTTCGCTGTCCACTTTCCCGTTTGTGGCGCAGACGTCCGAATTTTCAAGATAAGGCAGCGGCTCATCCGCTTTCCATGTTCCGACACTTCCTCCCGCTTCCAGCAAAACCAGCGCTCCTGCCGCATAATCCCACGGTTTCAGATTTTGCTCGATATAGGCGTCCTGCCGGGCGCAGGCTACATAACATAAATCAAGGGCTGCTGACCCGCTGCGCCTGAAATCTGCGCTTGCGGTAAAAATCTTTTCAAAAACTTCAAATAACCCGTGAGCCCGCTCCTTTTCATAGGGGGATGAACCGTAGGAAATCACAACTTCTGACAGGTTCTCCGTACCCGAAACGCTGATTTTCTTTCCGTTCAGATAGGCTCCCTGCCCAATCACAGCCGTAAACATTTCCTTATGAAACGGATTATAAACGGCTCCGAATGTCATTCTTCCGTTCTCATAGAGTCCCAGCGACACAGCGCTCATTCCATAATGATGAATCAGATTTGTTGTCCCATCGATAGGGTCCAGAATCCAATAGGAACCCTTCGGGTCTGTCTGGATTCTCTTCTGCTCCTCCCCGATCAAACCAATTGACGGATAGCGAATGGCAAGCTCTTTTTGTAAAAAATCCTGCACGCCCGTGTCAACTTTTGTCACATAATCCGCCGCGCCCTTCACGGTGACTGCCGCCGCCGCATCATCATCAAAAATAATACGGTCCGTCTCCTTAATCAATCCCAAAATCTGTCCTACTTCTATCGTATTATGATGCAGTCCATTTTCTGTCTTATCATATTGCAATTTATTTTCTGTTGTATCATGTTGCAAT
>CAZGMH010000224.1:0-1564 GCA_964526765.1 uncultured Eubacterium sp. | reverse complement strand
ATCATAGCATAGATTATAAAAAAATCAAAGGTGACATTCGGGCAGCATTATTTCTACATCAACGGTGCAAATAACCGCAAAACACACTGCCACAGGCGCACAGAAAACGGTTTTTCTTCCTGAATAACCTCCCGGCATTTCGGAAAGGTCTGCTCAAAATCGTTTCTGACGTCAGCCACCGCATCACAGCCATAAAAAAATACGGCGTCTTCAAAATGCAGATAAAGGCTCCGGTAATCCAGATTGATACTTCCGACCACGGCCGTCTTATCATCACAGACACACTGCTTTCCGTGGCAGAATCCCGGTGTGTATTCAAAAATACGCACCTCCGACTGAAGCAGTTTTCCATAATAAGAGCGCGTTACCTGATAAATCATCTTTTTATCCGGTATTCCCGGCGTAATAATCCGCACATCCACGCCCCGTTTTGCCGCCAGTTCCAATTCCCGGAGCATCTCATCACTGATGACAAGATACGGCGTCATAAAATAAATATAACGCTTCGCATCCTTTATCATATTCATATACACATTTTCACCGGTCGGCTCCGTGTCAAGAGGGCTATCCGCATAAGGCTGGACAAACCCCTTTTCTTTCGCATCATACATGGTCTTCATCAGATATGCATCATAATCCGAATCACTCTTTTCAATCGCATTCCACATTTCAAGAAACATAACTGTCAAACTGTGCACCGCATCCCCTGTCAGTTCAAGCCCGGTATCCTTCCAATGCCCGTACGGATGCGTGATATTGAAATACTCGTCTGTCAGATTATACCCTCCGGTAAAACCGGTTTTTCCGTCAATCACCATAATCTTCCTGTGATCGCGATTATTCATAAAGGGATTCAGCACCGGGACTAACGGGTTAAACACCCGGCACCGGATTCCATGGGCAGCCATGTCTTTCTTAAATTCACGCCCGATAAAGCTGACGCTTCCCACGTCGTCATAAATAATTCTCACCTCCACGCCCTGATGCGCTTTTTCATACAAAATTTCCCTGATTTCCTGAAATGACACGGAATCTTCAATGGCGTGATATTCCATAAATATGAATTTTTTTGCCTGCAAAAGCGCCTCTGCCTGCCGTTTCAGCCCCTTTGCAGCATCATCAAAAAAGGTAATATCCGTATTTTGATAAACCGGATAATGGCTGTATTTCCAAATATACCTTGCCTGATTTGCAGCGCCGGCGCTATCTTTCTTCAAAGCATCGCCGACCTCCGGGGACTGATGCAGCTTTTCAAACAGTTCCTCATCTATTTTCTCAAAGCGCAGCCTCTTCTTTTTTGTCAGTTCTGTCCGTCCCATCAAAAAATACATACATAATCCCAGCACCGGAAACGTCATAATCAAAATCATCCAGGGCATCTTTTTCGCCGCATTTGTCTGTTTCCAGTAAAGCCGGAGCACGACGATGATGGCAGCGGCCCGCGTAATAACCGAAATCACGGTAAAGTGTTCATTTAATCTCCACACAATAAACACAATCCATGCCGCCTGAAGTGTCATGGACAACAGGACAAATACCAGTTTGTTTACTCTGTTTTTCGTCA
>CAZGMH010000223.1:0-2999 GCA_964526765.1 uncultured Eubacterium sp. | reverse complement strand
TTGATATCGGTGCATCCAGCGGACGGCACATTCTGGCGCATAGGGAAAACGGAAAAATGATGCTGGAAGAGATTCACCGTTTCCCGAACGGGATGACAAAGAAGGACGGGCGTCTGGTATGGGATGTGGACCGTCTGTTTTCCGAAATAAGGACAGGTATGAAAAAATGTGCCGGATTACATAAAATCCCGGTCAGTGTGGGAATCGACACATGGGCGGTGGATTTTGTCCTGCTGGACAGAGATGGAAAACGTATCAGTGATGCGGTGGCTTACCGGGACAGCCGCACGGAGGGAATGGATGAGAAAGTATATGAGTGCATCCCCGAAGCAGATTTGTATGCAAGAACCGGAATCCAGAAGCAGAAATTCAATACGGTCTATCAGTTGATGGCAATGAAATGTCAGGAGCCAGAGCTTTTGGAACAGGCGGAAACAATGCTGATGATCCCGGACTATTTTCACTATCTTCTGACAGGAAAGACGGGGGCGGAGTATACGAACGCGTCAACCACACAATTAGTCAGCCCTTTCACAAAGCAGTGGGACAGGGAATTGATAAAACTTCTCGGATATCCGGAGAAGATTTTTCCCCGGATTGTCACGCCGGGCGCCTGCCTCGGGGAATTGACAGAGGAGATGCAAAAAGAGATTGGCTATAACTGCAAAGTCGTCATTCCGGGAACGCATGATACCGCTTCGGCAGTTGCGGCAGTTCCGGCAGGTGCAGATGAGGAGGCGCTGTACATTAGTTCCGGCACATGGTCCCTGATGGGAACGGAGCTTTTAGAAGCAGACTGTTCCCCGGAAGCGCAGAGCAGAAACTTTACCAATGAGGGCGGGTATGATTATCGGTTCCGTTTTCTGAAAAATATTATGGGACTTTGGATGATTCAGTCGGTAAAAAAAGAAATCGGCGCGGAACTTTCTTTCGGCGAGATTTGCGGGATGGCATCCAAAGAATCTATTACTTCCAGGGTGGACTGCAACGCGGACCGTTTCCTGGCTCCGGCAAACATGACCGCAGAGGTGCAGAATGCATGCCGTGAGAGCGGGCAGCAGGCGCCTGAAGGGATTGCGCAGGTGGCATCGGTCATATACAACAGTCTGGCGGACTGTTACCGGGATGCCTGCGGAGAAATCGAAGCGCTGACCGGAAAAACATATGACAAAATCCGTATCGTTGGCGGAGGTTCCAACGCGGAGTATTTGAATGAACTGACGGCGAAAGCCTCCGGGAAAGCAGTGTATGCCGGACCGACAGAGGCGACTGCCATCGGAAATGTCGCCGTGCAGATGATAGCGGAGGGTGAATTAAAGGATTTGGAAGATGCGAGAGCGTGCATTTCCCGGTCTTTTGATATTAAAATCTACAGGGCAGGATGATGACAAATAGAAAAACAGGAATAAAGACAGAATAAAAATGTAATAAAAACGGAATAAGAACAGAATAAAAAGCGGAACAGGTATCCGTATTTATAAAAAAAAGGAGGACACTATGAGCAGATACGAATCAGCAAAGGAAATTTATGCATCCTGGGGAGTTGACACAGATGCAGCCATTGAAACATTGAAAAACATTCCTGTATCCCTGCATTGCTGGCAGGGGGATGATGTGACAGGATTTGACCACGACGGGCCGCTGACCGGAGGCATCCAGACAACGGGGAATTATCCGGGCAAAGCACGTACGCCGCAGCAGTTGATGGATGACCTGGAGATGGCGATGAGCCTGATGCCGGGCAAAAAGAAACTCAATCTTCACGCATGCTACGCGATTTTTGAGGATGGGGAATTTGCAGACCGTGACAAGATTGAGCCGAAGCATTTTGCAAAATGGGTGGAGTTTGCAAAGAAACACAACATGGGCATCGACTTTAACCCGACATTTTTCTCCCATGAAAAGGTGAAAGACGGATTAACCCTGTCAAGCCCGGATGAGGAGACAAGAAAATTCTGGATTGAGCATGGCCGTGCGTGTATCCGCATTTCCCGGTATTTTGCAGAGGAGACAGGCGTTCCGTGCGTTATGAATATCTGGACCGGAGACGGTTACAAGGACATCCCGGCAGACCGCATGGGACCGAGACAGCGCTATAAAGAATCCATCGAGGCAATCCTGGCTGAGCCTTTTGACAGGGATAAAGTAAAACCCTGTGTGGAATCCAAGGTATTCGGAATCGGCGTGGAGTCTTATACAGTAGGCAGCGCGGAATTTGCTTTAAGCTTTGCCGCAAGCCACGAAGGATGCCTGCCCCTGATGGATAACGGACATTATCACCCGACAGAGTTGGTTTCTGACAAAATTCCGGCAATGCTTGTGTTCTATCCGGAGATTGCCCTTCATATCACAAGGCCGGTCCGCTGGGACAGCGACCATGTAGTATTGTTTGATGATGAGACAAAGGAGATGGCGAAAGAAATCGTGCGCTGCAATGCGTTGGACCGTGTGTACATGGCGCTGGATTACTTTGATGCCGGAATTAATCGTATTTCGGCGTGGACGGTAGGCTTCCGCAGCTGGCAGAAAGCGCTGTTATCGGCAATGGTCACACCAAACGAAATGTTAAAACAGCTTCAGGATGAAAACCGCATGACAGAGTTAATGGCAATGCAGGAAGAAGTAAAGATGGCGCCCTTTGGAGATATCTGGAACGAGTATTGCGAGCGGTGCGGGGTGGCGGCCGAAACATGTAAATGGTTTGCGGAAGTTGAAAAATATGAAAAAGAAGCGCTTTCAAAGCGATAAGAATATGAAAAAATGCACTATTTTTACAGCAGAGTTATGAAAAAATAATCATAGATAAAAAATAACAGATGAAACAATGACAGATAAAGCAGGGACAGATGAAAAAATAATACATCAAAGAAAATTCGCGCTGACTGCGAAAAGAAAGGATAAAAGAACATGAAAATTTTAGATGCAGAATTTGTACAGGGATTTATCCGCATGGCAAATGACGGATGGGAGCAGGGATGGCATGAGAGAAACGGCGGAAA
>CAZGMH010000222.1:0-3041 GCA_964526765.1 uncultured Eubacterium sp. | reverse complement strand
CAAGACTGATGAGTATAACCGTGAGATATCCATATCTCGTTTCTAACTCCGGCATGTAGGAAAAATTCATGCCGTACCATCCGGTGATTAGGGTAAGGGGAAAAAAGATGGATGTAATGACTGTCAGGAGGCGCATGGTTTTATTCTGTTTATGGTCGGATTGCGCCTGTTCAAAATCCCGTAAAGTCTGGCAATATTCGATAGCCTGCTGCGCCATGTTCTGCAGGCGTTCCGCCCGGTCTCCGAAAAGGTGGAGAAGCTGCATATTTTCCTGATTAAAGTAATTTTTTACGTTACCTTCCAGCTCACGTGCCATATCTTCCATCTGCTCATAGTAATTGCGCAGCCGTGTCAGTTCCCGGCGGGCGCGCAGAAGCCGGGGAAGGAGATTTTGTATATTGCCCTTCAGGGCATTTTCTTCCAATTCAAAAAGTTTGTTTTCGTATTTTTCCAAAAGTTCAATATCGTCATCCAGAAACTCAGAAAAAAATCCATACAGAAAAAATTCCGGGGTCATTTCCTGATCTTCATATTTGTGAACCATTTGACCGATAATCCTGTCTGTAAGGCTGTTTTCGTTCACAAAGGCAATGCATTTTTCATTTACATAATACACCAGGCTTAAAGGTGTGTTGAGGAGATGTGTTCTGTCCGGAATATACAGGCTGCCGAAGATATATTTGGCGAATATTTCCGCTTTACAGCTATGAATTTTCAGGTTTTCCAGACCTGTGTAAAGGGGAAATCCAAATCTGGTTTTTTGAATCTCCCATTCATCGGGCGTTAATGTAACTGCAAAAAAGGCATCGTTGATTCCGGAAGCATTTTCCAGGTGTTGAAGCCTGTCGGATATTTGATAATACATAAAAACTCCTGTAAGTGATAGGTTATATTCATTTTACCCATATTTCATGTTTTTTAGTCCTTATATGAGCCGGTAACGGATTCTTTCGACAAAAAAAACATTGCATATTTATCCAGATTCGGTATAATTAAATAATGGTTAGAAAGACCTGTCTGAATGGATTTGGAGGATGTACATGTCACAAGCAGTAGTAATAAAGAGCAACAAATATGGAATTAATCTGATTTTGGACAAGGACCTGCCATTCACGGAGCTGCTGGAGGCAATTAAGTCGAAGTTCCAGGAATCCGAAAAGTTTTTTAAGGATGCGAAGCTGGCAATTTCTTTCGAGGGACGTGAACTGACACAGGAGGAAGAATATCAGATTATAGAGGCTATTACCCAGAATACGAGTATTACCATTATCTGTATTGTGGACAATGACGAGGCACATGCGGATATGTTTAAACAGCAGATTGACACTTATTATGACTCAATCGCGGGAAAAGAGGGAGAATTTTACCGGGGAACCCTTCGGTCGGGTCAGATATTGGAGAGCGTTTCCAGTATTGTCATTGTGGGCGACGTGAATCCGGGAGCGAAAATTATTTCCCAGGGCAATATCGTAGTTCTTGGCGCATTGAAAGGGAATGCCTATGCGGGAGCAGCCGGGAACGGCAACTGCTTCATTGTTGCACTGGAAATGGACCCGATACAGATTCAGATCGGTGATGTGCTGGCAAAGAGCCCGGATAAAAAGGTGAAGGGCAAAAAGATGCGCCGGAGAGAAAAATCGCCGGTGGCTGCAGAACCGCAGATTGCGGTAGCGAAGGGCGGAAACATTTACATAGAGCCGATTACGAAGGGTATTTTAAACAATATTTAATATGGAGGATTGGATGGAATGAGTGAAGTAATTGTTATAACATCAGGTAAGGGGGGCGTCGGAAAGACAACCACCACAGCCAATGTGGGTACGGGACTTGCCCAGTTAAACAAAAAAGTCGTTTTGATTGATACGGATATAGGACTGAGAAACCTGGATGTGGTTATGGGTTTGGAAAACCGTATTGTATACAATCTGGTGGATGTGGTAGAAGGAAACTGCCGTATTAAGCAGGCTTTGATTAAAGACAAGAAATATCCGGAACTGTATCTGCTTCCCTCTGCACAGACAAGGGACAAGACAGCAGTTACCCCGGAGCAGATGAAGAAGCTTACGGATGAACTGAGAGAAGAATTTGACTACATATTGCTGGATTGTCCGGCAGGTATCGAGCAGGGCTTTAAAAATGCGATTGCCGGAGCAGATCGCGCTATCGTTGTTACAACACCGGAAGTTTCCGCCATCCGCGACGCGGATCGTATTATCGGCCTTCTGGAGGCAAATGAACTGAGAAAAACAGAATTGATCGTAAACCGTCTGCGTATGGATATGGTGAAACGCGGCGATATGATGTCTGTGGAAGATGTGTGTGATATTCTCGCAATTCCTCTGCTTGGCGCAGTACCGGATGATGAGCATATTGTTATTTCCACGAATCAGGGGGAACCTTTAGTTGGAACTGATTGTCTTGCCGGACAGGCTTATTCAAATATTTGCAGACGGATTCTCGGAGAACAGGTTGAGTTTTTGAATCTGGAAGAGAAGCAGAGTGTATTTAATAAGTTGAAAAACCTGTTCAGGAAAAACTAGGAGGTCTTTACCATGGGATTTATGGATTTTTTCAAAAGAAAAAGTTCCGGTGATGTAGCAAAGGACCGTTTGAAACTTTTACTCGTATCGGACAGAGCAAATTGTTCGCCGGATGTAATGGAAATGATCAAAAATGATATTATCCAGGTAATCTCCAAATATATGGAGATTGACGCAGAGGGGCTTGATATTCAGATTACGCAGACCGAATCTGAAGGGGGGAATGGAAGCGTCCCGGCATTGTATGCCAACATTCCGATTCGTGATATGAAGCACGCTCCATCAAAAAATTAAATGTTTTTACCGGCGGTTCCATCAGGAGCCGCTGATTTTTTTGTTTTTCAGGCTTCTGACACCCGAATCTCCATAAGAAATTTCCTCACAATATTCTGACGAAGTTAAAAAATGCACAATATAAATCTTGTGTAAAATAGTTAAAAAATCACAAAATTTCGAATAATACATACAATTTACTGACATTTTTTGAAAAAATGTGGTATA
>CAZGMH010000221.1:1680-3084 GCA_964526765.1 uncultured Eubacterium sp. | reverse complement strand
GATTGATAAGCTTTACAAATTTACAAAGGGTATTAAACCGGAGGAGAGAGAATGGAAACAAAAAAATTTCTGGAGCTGTATGAGCGGAGCAACACAGGAGAGAAGGTCAGCAAGGATGACTGGGATATGGATTATATCATTGACAATGTCATGGAGCTGGTGGATGATTTTGACCTGTCATGGGATAAGCAGGTGATTATTCCACAGGATGAACAATTACTGGATGATATGTTTGCCGCGGCAAAAAAGCTGATTTTAAATACGGGTATCTATAATATGACAACCAGCCGTATCATCAGGTTTTCCGAGGAGGAAATTGACGAGGGTATCCGAAATATGAAGACGGAGCTGGTAATGGGTGAGGGAAAAGACGCCTATAAACTGGTGGCAAGAAAGATTGAAGATGAGCAGCCGCCGGCGGTATGGGCGGGAAATCCGGGATGCCCGACCCCGGAAAGCTTATACTATCCGATTATCAAGAGTGTTGCAAAGGAGCCGGTTATTGACCTGCTCACCTGCGGTTCTCTCATTGATGTGGATGGATATAAGGTGCGAAGCGGTGAACCTACAGAAGTAATTGCGGTCAGAAGAGAGATGGAATACCTGCATCGTGCTCTGGAAGAGGTTGGACGGCCGGGAATGGGGCTTTTGGCTGCCGAGAGCGCAGTGACAGAGATTGGAGATCTGGCGGCAGTTGGAGAAAAAAGACTTCGCCCCTGCGATTCTCATCTTGTGGCATTATTTAATGAACTGATTATTGATAACGGTAATCTGGTGCGGGCTGCAAGCTCCCTGGACTACGGAATGAAGAACGCGTCCCTGGCATGTACAATGGTTGGAGGACTTGGAGGAGACGCGCCGGGAAGTTGTATGATTATGATTGCTTCTATTCTGGCTGCAAATTTGATTGCCCTGGCAGATTATCATCTCTGCCATCCGATTCATATTCAGGATGTAGCGACAACGGCAAGAGGCTGTCTGTGGCTTCAATCCGTACTTTGCCAGACCTTTGCCAAAAACGCACCGGCTATTATCGTATGTGATCTGTGGCCATCCAGCGGAAGCCTGACCAAAGAGTTATTATATGAAGTGGCTGCAAATGCAATTGTTGTCACTGTATCGGGCGGTCATCTGGAAGGACTTGGTTCTGCAAATGGAAATGAGCCGAACGGCACAGGATTGGAAGTGCGTTTGATGGGTGAGGTCGGAAAGGCGGTTGCCCGTCAGAAAATGACCCGTGCGCAGGCGAATGAGATTGTTTTAAAACTCCTGGAGAAATATGAACATGTATTTAAGATGGAGGGCGGAAATAAGGGAGCCCGTTTTGATGTATCCTATAACATGGAAACGATTGAGCCTGTTCCTGAGTGGCAGCAGATGTATGATGAAGTAAAAGCAGAGTTA
>CAZGMH010000221.1:0-1580 GCA_964526765.1 uncultured Eubacterium sp. | reverse complement strand
GGCATTAATATCTATTTTCAGGAGGAGTCTGGTTATGGAACACAACAGGAAAGAGCGCAGCAGCTTTTCCGGGGGAATTGGATTTGTGCTTGCTGCTGCGGGAAGCGCTGTTGGTCTGGGGAATTTGTGGCGCTTTCCGTATCTTGCTGCCCAGTACGGAGGAGGTATTTTTATCCTCGTTTACATTATTCTGGCATTGACTTTTGGTTTTTCGTTGATGGCAACAGAGATTGCAATCGGACGTAAAACAAAACAGAGTCCGGGGCTTGCCTATAAGACGATACACAAAAAGTTTGGATTTCTGGGTTATCTGGCAGCTCTCGTACCGATTATTATTCTGCCATATTACTGTGTTATTGGCGGATGGGTAGTGAAATATATGGTGACGTTTGTGGGCGGAAATGGTTTGCAAGCTGCGGGAGATACTTTTTTACGTCATTTATAGGAAATTCTGTGTCGCCGTTGATTTTTTATGCGGTTTTTCTTGGGCTTACAGCTATCATTATTTTGTTGGGAGTAAATAAAGGAATCGAAAAAATCAGCAAGTTTCTGATGCCGCTGCTTTTGATTATCTCGATTGTAATATCAATTTACGTATTCACTCTGCCGGGGGCTTCGGCAGGTATTAAGTATTACATTTTGCCGGATTTTTCAAAATTTTCTGTGATGACGGTGTGCGCTGCTATGGGACAGATGTTCTTTTCCATGAGTCTGGCGATGGGAATTATGATTACTTACGGTTCCTATTCGAAAGATGAAGTGAATTTAATGAAATCTGTAAATCAGATTGAGATTTTTGACACGGTTGTAGCGCTGCTTGCAGGATTTATGGTTGTCCCGGCAGTTTATATATTCAGCGGCGAGGCGGGAACAAAATCCAGCGGGGCAGGCTTGATGTTTGTCACTCTTCCGAAAGTATTTGAACAGATGCGGGGCGGTGTATTTATCGGAGCGCTGTTTTTTGTCCTTGTATTTTTAGCGGCGCTGACCAGCTCCATATCAGTCATGGAAGCAATTGTATCATCATTTATGGACAGGTTTAAGCTTAGCAGGGCAAAGAGTGTGATAGTCTGCATTGTAATCTGTGTCATCATGGGAGTTCCGTCATCCCTCGGAAATGGCATTTGGTCAAATATTAAGATTCTGGGAATGGAGTTCCTGACATTCTTTGACTATTTGAGCAACAGCCTGCTTATGCCGTTTGTGGCGCTCTGTACCTGTATTTTAATCGGATGGGTAATCGGCCCCGGAGCGGTTACGGAGGAGATAACCAAAAATGGTGAGAAAATGAGGAGAAAGAAGCTGTACCAGATTATGATAAAATATGTGGCGCCTGTGCTGCTGGTTATTATTCTGATATCCTACTCATTGGCGCAGTTTGGAATCATTACAATGTAATATATGATTACAATGATATGAAAAACACGGCGGGATTTTCCGGCCGTGTTTTCCAATGTCAGCAGATGGTCAGGATTCCCTGGGGATATAGACCACAAAGGTCACAGTGCCGTCCTCATTGTAGGTCATAGTATAAAAGCACAGAGAATCCACAGTGTCGCCCCAACCGTATCCCTGTATAA
>CAZGMH010000220.1:1224-3094 GCA_964526765.1 uncultured Eubacterium sp. | reverse complement strand
GCTTCCGCTGTTTACGGAATACTACGCGTTGTGGCATCCGGAAAAGCTGAATGCGCCTCTGGTCAGGGATTATCTGCGGGCGTTGAGGGAGAGCGTATAAAGCTGTATAAAGAAACCGGGCATCAGCTGATACCCGGTTCCTTTCGTATAAAAAGAGGAGGTAGTACAGCAGATGGATTTTTACAGAGCATCTACTGTATTTTTAAAACGGAATAAATCTTCATCCAGATGTTGATACATTTCCACATAATATGGATAGAGTGCATCGTACGCTTTTTCCCATTCGGGAACCGGTTCGATAATCTCTTTTATCCGGATTAGATTCTGGATTGCTTTTGTCAGATCCGGGAATACGCCTACGGCATTTCCCGCAATCAGGACGTCGCCGAAGGGGACGTCGCCGGATTTTTCATCTAATGTGTAAACCGGCATATGGAGCATGGAAGCTTTAATCTGGCACCAGGTACGGCTTTTGGAACCGCCGCCGGTAATCCGCAGGGAATCGGCAAGACCGCCGTCCTCTTTCATGCAGCTCATGACATGCCGTACCGCAAATGCAGTTCCCTCGAAAACGGAGCGGATAAAGTGCGCGCGCTGTGTCGCCAGCGTCATGCCTATGAACATGCCCCTTGCGTGGGAGTTCCAGAGCGGAGCCCTCTCCCCGGCTACCAGATAGGGGAAGAATAACAATCCCTCCGAACCCGGTTTTACATCCAGGGCAAGTTTATTTAAATAATCATATACATTGATTCCCAGATTTTCGGCTTCTGCTTTTTCTGTCTGTCCGAAAGTGTCCAGATACCATTTAATCGAAGCGCCGGAAGAACCGATGGGACCGTCAAAAATATAAGGCATATTTTTGATGGCGCATGGTCTTGTTACAATCGGCGCATCCGGGCGGCTCATGCGGGGGGAACTGACAAATAAAAGTGAAGTAGTCCCGGAGGACTCCCCGGCGTCGCCCAACCGGCTCATGCCGGTTGCGTACATGGAAGCCATCGCGTCGCTGGCGCCTGTTACGACCGGGATACCGCTGATTAATCCGGTCTGGGCGGCAGCCTCTGCTGTCACGGCGCCGATAATGGAATCCACAGCTTTCGGCTGCGGCAGGATATCGTTGAAATTCACGCCGATAACGGCGCCGATTTCCTCAGACCATTTCATCGTATTGATATCCAGACATTGACATCTGGAAGCACAGTCTAAGTCCATCTCCATTTTGCCGGTTAATTTATAATTCAGATAGCCGTTTGCCTGTAAGATCCGGTAAGTTTTTGCAAATAAATCCGGTTCATTTTTCTTAAACCACAAAATTTTATTTGGCAGAAAGGCGACGCTTGGCTGTCCGCCGATGATGGAGACGAAGCGGTCATAACCCAATGCATTGCTGATATAATCTACTTCCGAAGCGGAACGGGAATCCTGGTAAATGACAGCGTTGCGCAGAGGCGTTCCGTCCTTTGCCAGCGGCAGCAGGGATATCACATGGGAACTGATGCTGATGCCGCGGATGCGTCTGACAATTTCCTCTCCCGCCGCAGCAGTCATCTCTTTTAAGATAGAAACCGCGTTGTCCCACCATTCCCGGGCGTCCTGTTCGATTTGATTCGGCCCCGGAAAAATCAGATGGTTCGGTCTGGATGCGGTGGAAATGACATTTCCATCCTCGTCCATGATATTTCCTTTTATATTCGTTGTGCCCAGGTCAATGCCGAGCAGATAATTTTTTTCGTACCCCATAACAAACCTCTCTTCAAAAAATCAAGATTAAATCAAGATGAATTACTGTAATTACTATAACAAAAAGAGGGCAGGCGCGCAATTCGGATATTTCCGTTAAGTAACGGCAAACATTAGGGATGGCAGTCAT
>CAZGMH010000220.1:0-1124 GCA_964526765.1 uncultured Eubacterium sp. | reverse complement strand
TACCGGATGGTGGAAAAAAGAGCGGCCGGAGGATGCGCGGAAGTGCCCACCGGTGAGATATGTTTTAATTTTGAGGAAGGTATCTGCGATTTTGTAACCCCTTTTGATTATGAGGATACAAACAGTTATGAGTGGAAGTCCTTTAAAGAGTATGCGGACCGCATCAAGGCAGGGGGAGCAATCGCGGTCATAGAGTTTAGCCATGAGGGAGGCAGAGCGAATGTCAGACCGCCTTATGTGCCCTATGGACCGAGCGCTTATGTCCGGGAGGACGGAGTGCAAGTCCATGAGATGACAGAAGTTGTCATGGATAAGATTTGCTCTGATTTAAGGAAAGCGATTCGGTTTATGAAAAAAGCCGGGTTTGACGGCGTACTTTTTCATGGAGGACACGGATTTATCTTTCAGCAGTTTTTGTCCCCCTGGACAAATAAGCGCACTGACCGGTATGGCAAAAGTCTGGAAAACCGGGCGCGGTTTCCGATGCGTATGCTTCGGGAAATGCGGGATGAGATGGGAGAGGATATGATTCTGGAGCTGCGCATAAGCGCCAGAGATGGCGTTGACGGCGGCATGGAAATTGAGGATGTCGTGGAGTTTGCCCGCCTGATTGATGGAATGGTGGATATCATTCAGATTTCCAACGGGCTGAAATGGGCGGGAAACCGTACATATACATTTACGGATATGTATGATGCACATGGGCATAATGTACAATATGCACAAAAGGTAAAACAGGCTGTAAAGAAATCAAAGGTGGCAGTGATCGGCGGCATAAATTCACCGGAATACGCTGACAGGATTATTGCGGAGGGAAAAACAGACTTTGTAGTTATGGGCAGACAAATGTATGCGGATCCGGATTTTGTAAACAAAACGGCAGCAGGAAAAGCAGATACAATCCGAAGATGTGTCCGGTGTTTTCAGTGTTATCCGGGAACGCGTGAGCATGAGACAGATCTGCCTTTTGAGGAACGTTTTACCAAGGAAGAAAAATTGCGTATTTTTAACCCTGCATCTATGGGAAGGTGTGCAATTAACCCAAAATCCAATTTCCGGGTGTACCCTGAGAAATACCCCCTGCCGGAACAGCCGCGCAGGGTTCTGGTCATAGGAGGCGGAGT
>CAZGMH010000219.1:0-3134 GCA_964526765.1 uncultured Eubacterium sp. | reverse complement strand
TTATAGAATACTTTCCGCAAAATTTCAAAGCTATTTTACAATTTATAAAAACGGGCTGCAAACGCGGGCAGATCAAACACTGCCAGCCCATCTTTTACCTCAATATCCCCGCTGTATTCCGGGTGTTTTGTCTGTGTCTCAATATCATCCGATGACAGAAGAAGCTTCAATTTTTTTGCATCCGGTATTTTCAGCTCATATCCTTTCCTCCTCTGATCTGAAAAATTAAATACCGCCAGAATACGCTGTTTTTCGCTCCTGCGCTCAAAAGCATAAATACATGTTTCCTCCTGATGGCAGTCCAGCCATTGAAAACCGTCCTGTATGTAATCCTTCTGCCAGAAAGCCGGATTTTCCAGATAAATTCGATTTAACTCCTGCATAAAACGGTGAAATTCATCATGCTTCGGATATTTCAAAAGGTCCCAGTCCTGCTCCCGCTTTTCGTCCCATTCCCGGAACTGCCCGATTTCATTTCCCATAAAATTCAGCTTCTTGCCCGGATGAGCATACATATACATATAAAGCGCCCGCACCTGGGGGAATTTCTGCTCATAGCCGCCATTCATTTTCTGAATAATCGTAGCCTTTCCATGCACTACCTCATCATGGGACAAAGGCAGCAAATAATTTTCATTATAATAATACATCATGGAAAATGTCAGTTTATGATAATTTGCACTGCGGTATTCCGGCGCTGTGCGGAAATAATTAAGCGTATCGTTCATCCACCCCATATCCCATTTATAATCAAATCCCAATCCGCCCGCCCAGGTCGCCTTTGTGACACCCGGATAGGATGAGGAATCTTCTGCGATTAACATTGCGGAGGGAAACCGCTCTTTCAATCCCTGATTCATGGTCTGGATAAACTGAACCGCCAGCTTATTGACTCCTCTCGCCTCATTGCCCTGCCAGTAAATCAAATTGCTGACCGCATCCATACGCAGACCGTCAAAATGATATTCTGACAGCCAATAATGAGCGGATGACTGCAAAAAGCTCCGCACTTCTCCCCTCGAATGCATGAAATTGCAGCTTCCCCATTCACTATAGCCCACATCCTGATTCGGATATTCATAGAGCGCCGTCCCGTCGTAATTGTACAGGGCATAATCGTTCACCGCAAAATGTACCGGTACAAAGTCCATCAACACGCCAATTCCGCAGTTATGGCACTTATTCACAAAAGCACGAAGCTCATCCGGGGTTCCATACCGGGAAGTAGGTGCAAAAAATCCGGTATTCTGATACCCCCAGGATTCATCACAGGGGTGCTCGCTCAAGGGCATCAATTCTACATAGTTATATCCCGTTTTCTTAAGATAGGGAATCAGCAAATCGGCAAGCTCCAAATAGGAATACCAGCCTTCCTCCCCCTCTGTCTTTTTTCTCCATGAACCGAAATGAAGTTCATATATATTCAGCGCCCGATCCAGGCTCACCGCGCGCTTCCTCATCCATTCTTCATCCTCAAAGACAAATTCTGCCGAATCAAAAATGACAGATGCAGTGTTTGGGCGAAGCTCCGCATAAAATCCATATGGGTCACAGTGGTCAATTACCTGTCCTCCCCTGGCATAAATCTTGTATTTATAAAGCATCCCTTTTTCGGCATTCTCAATCCAGCATTCCCAGAAATTTCCGTCATGAACCTTCTGCATCGGCGTCTCCTGCCAGTTATTAAATTCGCCGATTACTGAAATTCGTTCCGCATTCGGGGCAAATGTACGAAAGACCGTTCCCCTCTCACACGCATGAGCCCCGAGAAAACGGTATGCCTCAAATTCTTTTCCCGTATAAAAGCCGTAAAAATCCATTTTTCTCCTCCAAATAAGCAACTGTAGTTGTTTTTCCTACTGTAATCGATTATAATAGGTTCAGGTCATTGAAACCACAAACAGTTTTTCCAATTTGTCGGAAAAACAACGATTTTCAGAAATGGTTGGATATATAACATGGATATCAGAATAGAAAAGACAAAAAATGCAATCACAAACACGTTTTTGGAACTGCGCTCCAAAAAACCCTTAGAAAAAATAACAATCAGAGAACTATGCGAACGGGCAAAGATTAACAAATCCACCTTCTATTCCCACTATAAGGATATTTATGATCTGTCAGATCAGTTGGAGACAGAGGTTGTCACCTCCGTTATTGAATCTATGCAGCATCCCGAAAAATTATTTGAGGACCCTGCTGCTTTCACCAAAGGATTGTTTCTTGGGTATCTTTCTACAGACGCCCTCATACAAATCCTGTTTTCCGGTTCCCGCAGCGGAGAACTGGTGCGAAAAATCGAATGTCAACTGAGGAAACTGATTTTTTCCTCCCACCCCGAATATGAAGCCGACCCCATCAAAAACATTATTATTACCTACAATATCTACGGCGGATATTACGCGTTTCAGGAAAACAGGAATTATGGCGAATCCGATACGGTAGCCGCCATTGCACAGATTACCCGGGAAAGCTTAAAGCTGCTGTGACTTCCGAATCCCTTTGCCCGAATATAAAAAACTTACTGTGTTGATTTCCAGATACAAAATGAAATATGAGCTTTAGACACCTGAATTCATATAATAAATATATGATTTACATCTTGACAACGGACATTCTTCGTTATATTATATAAACGTGAGTTAGCTACTTTTAATTTGTCAGGAGGATATTTATGCTGGTAACGATTATTATTGTCATAATACTAATTATCATTATCGTTTTTGGCATACGCAGCTATACAAAAAAGCTTTCCCAGGGATGCTGCGGCGCCGGCGGAGACGCTGTAGAAAGAGTCAAATCTTCTGATGATGACAGCTCCCATTACCCACATCAATATTTATTGGGTATTGAAGGAATGACCTGCAAGAATTGTGCTGTCAGAATAGAAAATACATTTAACAAAACCGAAGGATTCCTCGCGAAGGTCAACCTGCGCAAGAATACGGCAGTTGTCCACACCAGGGAAGCAGTCACGGACGGAGAATTGAAATCCATTGTCGCAAAGGCCGGATATCATGTGACCTCCATCTCTAAACAATAGTTACATACAAATTTTCATAAAGTCTTTCTAAGAAAAGCAGGCAGGAAATCTTATACGTTTCCTGCCTGCTTTATGTATCGCTTCTTTTCT
Source organism: uncultured Eubacterium sp. (assembly GCA_964526765.1). Lineage (GTDB taxonomy): Bacteria > Bacillota > Clostridia > Lachnospirales > Lachnospiraceae > Eubacterium_I. The sequence goes on along the minus strand of CAZGMH010000219.1, from coordinate 1 downwards.
C
>CAZGMH010000218.1:0-3137 GCA_964526765.1 uncultured Eubacterium sp. | reverse complement strand
TCCCTGGACCATACGGATTTTTGCCCGGAATGTGAAGCGGATGTGCGCATATGGAAAAAAATCGTCAGTATTTCCAACCGCCTGTACAATGACGGGCTGGCCAAAGCCCAGGTGCGGGATTTAAGCGGAGCGGTGGAATATTTGAAAATGAGCCTGCGCTATAATAAGATGAATATGGATGCCAGAAACCTGCTTGGGCTGGTATATTTTGAGATGGGTGAGACCGTGAATGCAGTGAGCGAGTGGGTCATCAGCAAGAGCCTGACCCCGGAGGATAATCCGGCGTCGGCGTACCTGTCCGATATTCAGAAGAGTACAGCGCGGCTGGACAACCTGAATCAGACGATAAAGAAGTTTAACCAGGCTTTGTCCTATTGCCGGCAGGGAAATTATGACCTGGCTGTAATCCAATTGAAGAAGGTGCTGGCATTAAATCCGAAGATGGTAAAGGGGCATCAGCTTCTTGCCCTGCTCTATATGAATGAAGACCGTCATGACCTGGCGCTGCGCGCATTAAAACATGCAGAAAGAATTGATGCGAACAACACGAATACGATGCGCTATAAGAAAGAGTGCAGGGAACGTCTGCATGCGAACGGAAAGTTAAAGCCAAAAGAGCAGGATACGGTGACTTATCAGAGCGGAAATGATATTATTATCCGACCGACGAAATTTACAGATAACACAGCGGTTTTGACGGTAGTGAACCTGCTGGTGGGCGCCGCGATTGGGATTGCCGTTGTATGCTTCCTTGTGATACCGGGTATCCGCCAGAAGGCGAACAGCGAGGCGACAACACAGCTTGTAACTGCAAACGAAACGATTTCCACCAGGGAACAGACGATTAAAAGTCTGGAGAGTGAGATTGAAAGTCTGGAAAACCAGGTGGAGGATGCCGAAGCCGCCACCAACTCGGCGGATGAAAAGACCAGCTCCTATGAATTGCTGCTCAATGCCTATGTGCTTTATGCGGACGAGCAGTATACCAAGGCGGGTGAGAGCCTTGTGGAGGTAAATAAGGACCTGCTCGGGGACGATGCAAAAACGATATATGACAATATGATGGAGGAGGTTCAGCAGGCTATCTTAAAATCTACGATGGATGAAGCCATGAATCTTTATGAGCAGAAAAATTATGCGGACTCTATCGAAAAGTTTAAGGAAGTTGTAGCGGCTGACGAGAGCTACGAGGAGGGCAAGGCCGCATATTATCTTGCGTTCGCCTATATGTACGAGGAGGACAACGATAATGCATTGAAGTGGTTCAAAATTGCGGCCACGCACACAAATTCCTCCAGTGTGCGCAGGACATCAAATGATTTGATTGAGGACCTGGAAAGCAGGGGCGCGGTTGTTCCGTCGGATGGCGGGGCAGACCAGAGTCAGGATGATACGGCAGACAACGATACGTCCGACCAGGGTCAGGGTAATGCCGGACAGCCGGATGAAGAATGATATATAAATTGAAAATTCAGTGATACAAAAGACGTCATTTTCCCAGAGGAGATGGCGTCTTTTTATCAATATGGGATTCAGACATGAAAAACCTGCGTCCCATTTCGGATAAGGCAGTTTGCCGGATAAGTTTCCCGTAAATTGCCGTACAAACAATGAAAGAAGGAGCAACAGCAATGGAATGTGAATATCAGATAAAGGGAAACCTTCTGCGGATTGTGGTTCCAAAGGAGCTGGACCATCATGTCGCCAGCCAGATTCAGCAGGAGACGGATTTGCTGGCGGACACATATTTCATACGGAAAATTGTTTTTGATTTTGCGCGGACTGAGTTCATGGACAGCTCCGGCATCGGAGTGATCCTGGGCAGATACAAAAACATGAAATTTTCCGGGGGAAGTGTGACGGTTCGGAACCTGAACGGCCGTATGCGGAAAATATTTGTAATGTCGGGATTGACAGAATTGATACAGGAGGAAAGGGAATAGAAAAATGGAGTGTGTGAACAGGACAGAGTACGAAACGAAGAAGGCGGCGGACATAACAAATGAGATGCAGATTGTGTTTGATTCGAAATCGGAAAATGAGGGATTTGCCAGAACCGCGGTGGCGGGCTTTGTGAGCTGCCTGAATCCGACGGTGGACGAGCTTGCGGATATCAAGACCGCGGTATCCGAGGCGGTTACGAACTGTATTATCCACGGATACAATCTGGGACCGGGGAAAATATTTCTCGATGCGGCTTTGAGCGGGCGGACATTTTTTGTGTCAGTGACGGATGAAGGAAGGGGAATCGCGGATATCAAAAAAGCGATGGAACCTCTTTTTACGACCCGTCCGGAGCTGGAACGTTCCGGTATGGGATTTTCCTTTATGGAAGCTTTTATGGATGCGGTGGAGGTGGAATCCAGTCCGGGAAAAGGCACGCGGGTAATCATGCGAAAAGAAATCGGGTAATTTTTATGGATCAGGTGTTGGAATATATCAGGAGAGCGCACCAGGGGGATAAAGAGGCCCGTGATACATTGGTACATAACAATATGGGGCTTGTCTGGAGTATTGTACGCAGATTCGCAAACCGCGGATATGAGATGGAAGACCTGTTCCAGATTGGAAGTATCGGGCTTTTGAAGGCAATTGACAATTTTGATACGTCTTATGATGTAAAATTTTCTACTTATGCAGTGCCGTTGATTACAGGGGAAATCAAGAGATTTCTGCGGGATGACGGGATGCTGAAGGTGAGCCGTTCGATGAAAGAAAACGCATGGAAAATTAGCCGCGCTGCGGAAAAATGGCAGAACACTTACGGAAGGGATGCGACGCTGGCGGAGCTTTCTGATGAGACAGGAATCCCGGCGGAGGATATTGTGCTGTCTTTATCTGCCAGCACGGAGGTGGATTCCCTTTATCGTCCGGTTCCCGGAGCGGAGGGAAAAGAGATAACCCTCCAGGAACAGATTCGGGATGAAAAAAACGAGATGGAGCGGGAGGTGAATCACATTTTTCTGGAGCAGCTTCTGCATACGCTGGACGGAAAGGAACGGAGCTTGATTTATATGCGCTATTTTCAGGAACGGACGCAGGCTGATGTGGCAAAGGTTTTCGGGACGACGCAGGTTCAGGTGTCGCGAATGGAAAAAAAATTGCTGGCGAAGATGCGCAGCCTCGCATAATTTATG
>CAZGMH010000217.1:0-3181 GCA_964526765.1 uncultured Eubacterium sp. | reverse complement strand
TTGGGATGACGCATAGCGCAGATGTCTGCGTAGCTGGAAATAACACGGATCGTGTCGGATACGCTTTCGCCTTTCGCGGCGGAAGAACTGTCGGCGCTGGAAAAACCTAACACTCTGCCGCCGAGATTGATCATTGCGGCCTCAAAACTCAAACGTGTCCTTGTGCTCGGCTCATAAAAACAGGTAGCCAGCGTTTTTCCCTCACAGGCATGTGCGTATTTTTGAGGATTGTTTTCAATATCATTTGCCAGATGAAGCAATTTATCCAGTTCCTCTACGGATAAATCTAATGGACTCATTAAATGTCTCATAAAGTTCCTCCTCTATTTTTTGCATTTTTATTATAATATAATAAGCAAATTTAAAATTCAATAGAAAGTTGCCGAACTTTGACAAGTATGTTAAAGTCAAATAGAATAGAGCACATAAAAGAAACGGCAGGTGAGAAGATGACGCTGTATGCCAATATTATAATAGATATTTCCCATGAGAAGCTGGACAGGACGTTTCAGTACCGGATTCCGCCCGCCCTGCAGCAGGAAATTATGCCGGGCGTCCTGGTGGAAATCCCTTTTGGGCGGGGAAACCGGAAGATAAAGGGTTATGTAGTGGAGGTGACTGCGCAGCCGGAATTTGACCTGTCAAAAATCAAAGACATTCTTGGAATTATAAAAGACGGGATACCTATTGAATCCCAGTTGATCGCGCTGGCGGCATGGATGAGGGAAAATTTTGGCGGCACGATGAACCAGGCGTTAAAGACAGTTCTTCCGGTAAAACAGAAAACCGCAAGGAAGGAACTGCGGATGGTGCACCTGGTCCCGGATCGGATAGAGGCAGAATGCCTGCTTGCCCAACTGGAAAAAAAGCATCAGACAGCCAGGGCAAGGCTCGTTGAGGCGCTGCTGGGGCAATCCCCGCTGCCCTATGAAACAATTACCGGGAAATTGAATGTGACGCCCTCTGTCATTCGGGCAATGGAGGAAAAGCAGGTGCTTCGGGTTGAGACAATCCGTAATTGGCGCAATCCCTTAGACCGGATGAAAAAGCAGGAAAAGAAGGTGGAGCTCAACCCCCTGCAGAAGCAGATCGCATCGGATATTGTATCCCATTGGAAAGCAGGCGATCCCAGGCCCTGCCTGATTCATGGAGTAACGGGAAGCGGAAAGACGGAAGTTTATATGGAACTGATCGAGGCGGCCGTCCGGGAGGGAAAACAGGCGATTGTGCTGATTCCGGAAATTGCCCTGACTTTTCAGACGGTAGTGCGCTTTTATAATCATTTTGGCGACCGGGTATCGATTCTGAACTCCAAAATGTCTGCGGGTGAGCGTTATGACCAGTTTGAACGGGCAAAATCCGGTGAGCTGGATGTGATCATCGGGCCGCGCTCCGCACTGTTCACACCATTTTCAAACTTGGGGTTTATTATTATTGATGAGGAGCACGAGGCGGCATATAAGAGCGAGACTGTTCCGCGCTATCATGCGCGCGAAACTGCGATTGCCAGGGCCGGGATGTGCAAAGCCTGCGTAGTGCTCGGTTCGGCGACGCCGTCGGTGGAAAGCTATGAGAGGGCGCTGCAGGGCACGTACAGGCTTTATGAGATGAATGAGCGGATCAGCGCCCGGCCTCTGCCTGCCGTATATATTGCAGACCTGCGGGAAGAATTAAGGAGAGGAAATCGTTCTATTCTGAGTGGTAAACTGCGGGAGCTGATGATGGAGCGCCTTGGGAAAAAGGAGCAGATCATGCTGTTTATCAACCGCAGGGGCATGGCGGGATTTGTATCCTGCCGCTCCTGCGGCCATGTGGTGAAATGCCCGCACTGCGATGTGTCCTTAAATCTGCACAATAACGGGAAGCTGATTTGCCATTACTGCGGTTACGAACAGCCAATGGTGAAAAACTGCCCGGAATGTACATCCCCTTATGTTGGGGGATTCAGGGCAGGAACGCAGAAAATCGAGCAGTACATCAGGAAGCAGTTTCCGGATGCCCGGGTACTCAGGATGGATATGGATACGACCCGGCAGAAGGATGGACATGAGAAAATTTTGTCTGCCTTTGCCAATCAGGAGGCAGATATTCTGATCGGAACGCAGATGATCGTAAAAGGACATGATTTTCCCAATGTGACGCTGGTGGGAATATTGGCGGCGGATCTGTCCCTGCATATCAGCGATTACCGGGCGGCAGAACGGACGTTTCAGCTTTTGACCCAGGCGGCCGGACGGGCAGGAAGGGGAAAACGGCCCGGCGAGGTGGTTATTCAGACATATCAGCCGGAGCACTACAGCATTGTCACGGCGGCAAAGCAGGATTATAAAGCTTTCTTTGAACAGGAAATTATGTTTCGGAAGATGCTTCGCTATCCGCCGGAATGGCATATGCTTGTGATCCATGGGGCTTCTGCGAAGGAAAAGCTGGTCAACGACGCCGTTGTTATGTTAAAATATGCTGTAATGGCTGAAATTGATGCAGAGCCGGGGAAAATGCAGGTGATCGGGCCTGCGGACGCGGCGGTATCAAAGGTCAATGATATTTATAAAAAAGTATTATATATTAAGGATGCGGATTACGGGAGACTGGTTGCTGCAAAAAACAGGCTGGAGGATTACATAAGCAAAGAACCTGTTTTTAAAAATGTATCAATACAGTTTGACTTTGATCCGATGAATGGATTTTAGAAGGAGAGAGAAAGAAATGGCGCTTAGGACAATTCGAATGATGGGCGATGAGGCGCTCACAAAAACATGCAGGGAAGTAAAGGCTATGACGCCCCGTATCTCGCAGCTCATCGAGGATATGCTGGAAACGATGTACGATGCCTGCGGCGTCGGGCTTGCGGCGCCTCAGGTCGGCGTGCTCAGGAGAGTGGTTGTCATTGACGTTGGGGAAGGCCCGCTTGTTATGGTAAACCCTGAGATTATTGAGACTGCTGGGGAACAGACGGGAGATGAGGGATGCCTGAGCCTTCCGGGAAAAGCCGGCCAGGTGACGCGCCCGGATTATGTGAAGGCGAAAGCCTTTGATGCCGGAATGCAGCCTTATGAGATTGAGGGAGAAGGGCTTCTCGCAAGGGCAATCTGTCATGAGCTGGATCATCTGGACGGCCATATGTATGTGGAAAAAGTCGAAGGTGAAATCCACGAGGTGTCGTATAGCGACGAGCAGGACG
>CAZGMH010000216.1:0-3204 GCA_964526765.1 uncultured Eubacterium sp. | reverse complement strand
AAGAAGCTTGACATATATAAGTGAGAGTGATATTCTGGATATGGATATATCTATACGACAAACACATGTTTTTCAAATAGATTTATATAGAAAAAGCAGAAATCAGATTTCCCATTACATTTTCCGTTTTTCTATATGGTTTCCATAATTATTTTATGTCAATTTTTTCCATCGAAAGGATTTTTATAACATATGGATAAAACAGTTTCTTACCATGAGCAGGTAAATATTGACAATGTGCTGCGGCTTCGCGAGGTTCTGAAGACACTTCCTCCGTTTGCAAAAGATTATTTTCGTGCAATTGAACCGACTACAAGTACAAGAACACGCATATCGTATGCTTATGATATCCGAATCTTCTTTCAGTTCATTTTATCGGAAAATCCAAGCTTTAAGGGTAAAGCTGCAACGGAACTGACGGTGGATGTCCTGGATAAAATGCAGGCCGTGGATATCGAGGAATATCAGGAATATCTGAAGGTATACAATAATGATGACAAAACCCTGACAAACGGTGAACGAGGCCTGAAGCGGAAAATGTCTGCGCTTCGAAGCTTTTACGCATATTTTTTCAAGCGTGAAATGATCAAAACAAATCCAACTTTACTGGTAGACATGCCAAAGCTCCACGAAAAAGCTATCGTACGGCTGGATGCGGATGAAACTGCGGAATTGCTGGATTACATCGAACATTGCGGCGACCAGTTAAGCGGCCAGAAAAAATTGTATTACGAAAAAACAAAGCTCCGTGACCTGGCCATCGTGACATTACTTCTCGGTACCGGAATCCGTGTTTCCGAATGCGTCGGCCTTGACGTAAATGATATTGATTTTAAAAATAACGGAATCCGTGTTGTCCGAAAAGGCGGTTCGGAAATGATGGTTTATTTCGGCGATGAGGTAGAAACGGCGCTGCGTAATTATCTTGAAGTACGGGCAAGCATTACGCCGCTAGCCGGTCATGAGAACGCACTCTTCTACTCTACCCAGCGCAGGAGGATCGGCGTACAGGCTGTTGAAAATATGGTCAAGAAATATGCCGGAGAAATCACCACAACAAAGAAGATCACGCCCCATAAGCTCCGCAGTACGTATGGCACGTCTTTATATAAGGAAACAGGCGATATTTATCTTGTGGCGGACGTCCTTGGACATAAGGATGTCAATACCACCAGAAAGCATTATGCGGCTATGGATGATGACAGACGCCGCAAAGCAGCGTCTGCCGTGAAGCTGCGTGAATCGTAAATAAAAGCATTACTTTACATAATTAAATTATGTTAACTTTCTGCAATGATACCCCGCTGTAAGCAACGGCGTATTTGATTTTCTGACCAGAATAATTTCATCTGCAGGCCAGCCGGTATACTTCCTCACATTCCTTCGGCCCGAGTTCTATGAAGTGTCCCTCGGTGCGGCCCTCGATCTGCAGGGTTTCCAGAAGCTTCGGGATGTCCTCTTCCTTTGCTCCAAGCTCTTCAAAGGATGTTGGCATTCCGACAGAATGGAAAAATGCCTTTGTTCTTGCGATACCCTCTTTCGCCGTTTCTTCCGGATCTTCGAAATTCATCTCGCATCCCCATACGCGTACGGCAAACTGCGCGAAGCGCTGTACATCGTGATGCATCACGTATGTCATCCAGGCCGGGAACATGACAGCCAGCCCGGCGCCGTGAGCACAGTCGTATAATGCGGAAAGCTCATGCTCCAGATTGTGGCTGGCCCAGTCCTGCTCTCTGCCAACGCCGCAGACGTCATTGTGTGCCAGCGTGCCTGCCCACATGATGTTTGCCCGCGCTTCATAATCATTTGGATTTTCCAGAACCTTTGGCAGTTCTTTGATGATCGTCTTCAGTATGCCCTCGCAAAGCCGGTCTGTGATCTCCACATGCTTCGTATTCGTAAAATACCGTTCAAATACGTGGGCCATGATATCTGTGCAGCCGCTGGCGGTCTGATACGGCGGCAGCGTCATGGTAAGCTCCGGATTCATGATGGCGAATACGGGACGCATCAGTTCACAGCCATAGGAACGCTTGTACATGCCGTTTTCATTCGTAATTACGGAGCCATCGCTTCCCTCACTGCCTGCAGCTGCGATAGTCAGCACGGAACCAACCGGAAGAGATTTTTCCGCCTGGGCCTTTCCCAAATAGAAATCCCAGAAATCTCCGTCATATACTGTGCCGATGGCAATCGCTTTTGAAGAATCAATTGTGCTTCCGCCGCCTACTGCCAGAATAAAATCTACCTTCTCCTTTTTGCAAAGCTCAATTCCTTCGTATACAAGGCCGCTTCTTGGATTTGGCTTTACGCCGCCAAGCTCCACCCAGCTAAGCCCCTCTTTTTCCAGGGATGCTTTCACGCGATCCAGCAGGCCTGTACGTTTTGCGCTCCCGCCGCCGTAATGAATGAGTACCTTATTCCCTCCAAAACGTTTTACATAATGTCCCGCTTCATTCTCTGTACCTTTGCCAAAGGCAAAATACGTTGGGCTGTAAAAAGTAAAATTGTCCATGTTTTCCGTCTCCTTTTATTATATATTTTGGCAGTTTCCTGCAATAAAACAGTTCCTATATCAATCACTTCACCGTTACTTTGGCTGCATACGGTCAGCATTTGTGCCGGATCGATTCATCCAGCAGAATGGTAAACGGCCCGTCATTGCACAGCCGTACCTTCATATCGGCTCCGAACTCGCCGCATTCCACCACCGGCACCTGTTTTTTACATTCTTCAATAATATACTGGTAAAGCGCTTCTGCCTGAGCGGGCTCACCCGCATCGATAAAGCTTGGCCGGTTACCTTTGCGGCAGTTCGCATACAGGGTAAACTGTGATACGAGAAGGAGCTGTCCTCCCACATCGCCAAGGGAAAGATTTGTCTTTCCGTTCTCATCCTCAAAAATGCGAAGCCCGATCATTTTTCTGATATAAAAGTCAGCATCCTCCCGCGTATCGTCTTTTCCGATACCGATCAGAACGAGATAACCCTTTCCGATAGCGCCTACGATTTTATCATCCACGGAAACAGATGCTTCAGAAACTCTCTGGATCACAAATTTCATATTCAATCTCCATATCATGAAATGATTATATCTCCGAATACTATTTCAGTCAAACATTGTTTTTGATTTACATAATTTAATTATGTAAACATATAATATCCTGAACTATATGAAACACAAACCCATCCCATCATTT
>CAZGMH010000215.1:0-3242 GCA_964526765.1 uncultured Eubacterium sp. | reverse complement strand
GCAGGAGTCCCGGGATGAGGAGGGCAACTGGATATTTGAGGGGGAAGTCGTAGTCGGGCGCGTTGTTCCGCTTAACGGGGTGCTGAGCTCATTCGGGGAAGGAACCCCTTATGTAGAGGAATCGGCGATACAGGCGATCAACGCGCAGGGAGGCGTTGTACTGGACGGGAAAAGGTGCAGCCTTACGCTTGTGTACAAAGATTCCGGCTCTACGGTGGAAGGAGCGAAGGACGCAGCCGAGGAATTGATCCAGGCGGGGATCGACGTTATGATCGTTTCCAATACGGCTGATACAGTGTCGCCGGTATCCGCTGTGTGCGAGAGGGAGGGCGTTGCGTGTATTTCTGTGGACGCGCCCGCATCCGCCTGGGCCATGGGAGGTCCCTACAGCAATTCGTGGCACACGTTCTTTGATAATGAAAGGGAAATGCTCTGTTTCTATGACGTTTGGGAAAGCATAGAGACAAATAAAAAGATCGGGCTGATGACGGCAAACGACAGCGAGGGGATTGAAATCAGCACGTTTATCCATGATTTTGCGGCTTTCAAGGGATATACGATCATTGACGCGGGGGCGTATTACAGGGGAGAACAGGATTTTTCGGAATACATCGATACTTTTTCAGAGGCGGGCTGCGATATTATACTGGGCGTAATGGTCACGGAGGACTTTGACCGGTTCTGGACACAGCTTGCCGATTCCGGGTACATGCCGAAAATGTGTACCGTTGCAAAATCCTGCCTCTTTGAGTGCGATATCGAGGATTTGAAAGAGCTTGGCGACGGTCTGATCACGGAGGTATGGTGGAATTCGGATTTCCCATATGTATCATCGATCAACGGAATGACGAGCGGGGAGCTGGCGGAAGAATATCTGACATATTGCCAGCCGGAACTGGGCGACGCCCCCGTGACGCTGGGATATAAGTATGCGAATTTAGAGATCCTGTATGATATCTTAAAGCGGGCCGGAACCCTTGAGATTGACGCCATTAACCGCGCCGCCGGGGAGACGGATCTGGATACGATAGTCGGGCATGTCAGCTTTAACGAAAACCACATATCCCTGATGTCCTGCGTCGCCGGACAGTGGATTATGGATGAGGACGGCAGTTATCACCGCGAGATAGTCGGGAATTACCTGATTCCTTCCGTGGAGAAAACTGCAGAGATAAAACTTCTGGAGAAATAGATTATGAAAGCGCTGATAATAGAAGATGATAAAAAACTTTCTGACAATATATGCAAAAGCCTGAAAAACAATATGGAGATGACGCAGGCCTTTGACGGGGAGCAGGGACTTTTGTGCATGAATAAGGAAAAATTTGATATTGTGATACTCGATGTGATGATGCCGAAAGTGGACGGATTTGAAGTATTGGAGTATATACGTGCCAACGGAATCGATACGCCGGTGATTATGCTGACGGCGCTAAACCAGGTGAAGGATCAGCTTAAGGGACTGAATGCCGGCGCGGACGACTACCTGGCAAAACCCTTTGACCTGTCTGTACTCCAGGCGCGTATTGAGGCGATACTGAGACGGACCCATGTGAATGAGCTGCCGGATGCCAATATAAAAACGTTCCTGCAGCTTGTGATGAACGCCGATACAAGGACTGCCAGGATAGACAACAGGAAACTCGAACTGCGGGGAAAGCAATTCGATCTCCTTATGATGCTTGTTTCCCAGAAAAATGTGATAGTTTCAAAGGAATTGCTGTTCCAGAAGGTGTGGGGCTTCTATACGACGACAGAGCTGTCCGTCGTGGATGTGTATGTCAGCCAGATCCGGAAAGAACTGCGGAAATTCGATTATGAGAAATATTTAAGGACCATCAGGGGAATCGGGTTCCTCCTGACAGATGATGAGGAAATATATGGATAGGCAGCGTTTTTTGTTGAAAAGAAGAATCAAATATATGATCACCCTGTTCGCGGTATTCCTGCTCCTGCTCCTCACCTTTGACTTTGTCGTGTTCTCGGTTTCCCGGAATGCCCTGTATGAGGAATGTGACGGTCAGATGAAGGAAGCGGAGGAGCATATCTTATCCGAACCGGACGGCGCGGTCAATAATTTCCTGAACGGCAAATCCATCGTATATTACGACAACGGTTCTAATTATGTCATAAGCTATAAAATTTTTCTGCTTCTGCGGAATGAAGAGGGGAAAATCCTGAATTCGGAGTACCTGATATTTTTCGACTACATGATGAATCTGGAATTTTCAGGCAAAAACGTGGGAAAGTTCATGACGCAAAGGGTGGAACGCAACAGTGAATTCCTTTCTTACAGGACATATACCGTGGCGGTGCGGGATTCCCGGGAGGATGTTTATTATGTCCAGCTTGCAACGGATATTACGGATATCGAGATGTCCCTTGCGATTATACAGAAGGTACTTCTCATATGCACTGCGGCCGCCATGGCGCTGGTTTTGGTCGGGGGATGGTATCTCAGCCGTACCCTGGTGAGCGGCGTCGTTGAGGCCTGGGAGCGCCAGGATGAATTTATAAGCTACGCGTCCCACGAAATACGTTCCCCGCTTGCGGTCATCCATTCTTCACTGGAACTTTTGCTGGAATCTCCCGGAGCGAAAATTATTGACAGGAGCGACCTGATCCTCAATTCCCTGAGCGAGAGCAGCCGGCTGCGTAAAATGACAAATAATCTGTTGGAGATGGTGCGCCTGCAGGCGTCGGAAATGCCCCTGCATGAGGAAAAAATCAATATAAAGGAAATGGTGGAGGATTTTATAGAGCCGTTTTGCTATCAGGCTGAAAGCACCGGGAAAACGCTTCGGTATGATGTGGAGGACGGCCTTGCCGTGATGGCTGACAGACAGCTTCTTACAGAACTACTTGTAATATTTCTGGAAAACGCATTGAAATATACGGAAGAGGGAGATTTCATACGGCTGGTGATGAATCATAAGAATAATTCTGTGGTCATACGTGTGGAGGACTCCGGGATCGGCCTCAGTGAAGAAGGGCTTAAAAAGGTGTTTTCCAGATTTTACCGGGAAGAGAGGCAGCAGTCCAAGTCGGACGGCAGCGGACTGGGACTTTATATCGCAGGTCTGATTGTCCAGGCGCATGGAGGGAATATCATGGCGGAGGCAAACTGGCCGAAAGGAACGGTGTTTACGGCAATAATTTCCGGAAGAAGAACTGTTTAACCTGATTTTTTGTAAAAAATGCACAAAAAAATCCTTGGATTTTTTCGCAATTTAACGTGAGAG
>CAZGMH010000214.1:1269-3262 GCA_964526765.1 uncultured Eubacterium sp. | reverse complement strand
GTTGTTTCAATAGCTATGGGTTTATTTTAGCATTATTTTGTTAATCCGCAAGATTGCACTTTTTGGGTAGATACTTCCCAAAAAGGTAGCGGAATAATTTCAGGAGGAGACAATATGAAACAAATACAATTTAACTGTCCGGTGGAAGCGACGCTGTCGTTAATCGGAGGTAAATATAAACCGCTGATTCTCTGGCATTTGAAAGACAGCCCCCTTCATTATATGGAGCTGCAGCGTTTGATTCCGGGTGCAACGCCGAAAATGTTGTCTCAGCAGCTTCGCGACCTGGAGGGGTGCGGTATGGTACACAGAGAAGTGATTCCTGAGAAGCCGCCCAGAACCATTTATTCCCTGACAATATTTGGAAATAGTATTATTCCGGTTATAGACGCTATGTGCAATTGGGGAGCGGAGTATTTGAAAAATCTGGATATGCAGACTCCCTGCTGCTCCGGGAAGTAACCGTTTTGCACCGGGCAAAGTGTTGTACATGAGATGGAAGATAAAATTTTGATGATGAACCTATATGGAAAACAAACTTTTGATGCCGAATCTATATAGAGAAATAAACAGAAAATGCAGAGGATGATTTATGTTAGGCAATATTCGAGGAAGAAAAATTGAAAAATACGTACCGGATTATGTGGTTTTTGATTTGGAGACTACCGGAATATCCCCGGTCTATGATGAGGTAATAGAAATTTCCGGTATAAAGGTAAAGAAAAGACAGGTAGTTGATGAATTTACAACTCTGGTAAATCCCGGACGCTCCATTCCGGCCGGGGCAAGTAATGTCAATGGTATCACGGATGAAATGGTTATGAATGCTCCATCTTTTACGGATGTTCTGGCAAAATTTTTTGAGTTTGCGGGTGATGATGTGCTTGTAGGACATAATATCCATAGCTTTGATATGAATTTTATATACAGAGATGCACAAAAATTTTATGGAAAAGTACCGGGGAATAATTATGTAGATACGTTGTCTGCTGCCAGAAATTATCTGCCTCAGCTTTCACATCATCGTCTTGTGGATTTAGCTTCTTTTTATGGAATTTCAACCAGAGGTGCGCACAGGGCGTTAAATGACTGTTATATGAATCAGCAGGTTTTTGAACATTTGGCGAAGGAGATGGAGGCTGTCAGAACCGGAAAGATAAAATTGAAGGCATGTCCCAGATGCGGTCAGATTATGAAAGTGAGAAACGGGAAATATGGACAATTCTGGGGATGCAGTGGTTTTCCCGGATGCAGATATACAGAAAATATACGTTGAATAGCTGGATAAAATTCTGTAATGAGGGATACATAAATAAGGATTCCCGGAAGGGGATAAGGAGATGGGCATATGACAAAATTTGAAAAGTTTCAGGAGATTATAGCCAGGCTTCGGGCAAAGGACGGATGCCCGTGGGACCGGGAGCAGACGCATACAAGCTTAAAGCCGGCCTGTATTGAGGAGGCGGCAGAAGTAATCGGTGGAATTAATATTTTGGAACAGACGGGAAATGCGGACAATCTGAAAGAGGAACTGGGAGATTTATTGCTTCAGGTAGTAATGCACGCGCAGATTGCCCAGGAAGAAGGGCTTTTTACTATGGATGATGTGATTCAGGAAATCAGTGATAAGATGGTGCGGCGTCATCCTCATGTATTCGGCGGCGAGACAGCCTCCGATTCCGACGAAGCTCTGACGAAATGGGCGGATATCAAGAAAAAAGAAAAGGCGGGAAAGGAATGGACTGAAAGCTATCTGCCGGGAGCTTTTGAGGAAGCGAAAGAGTTGATTGATGTGGCAAAAAAGCGCAAAGGAATTGCCGGATAATATATAGCACATTATAATTCAACAAAAGTTCGGGCATAAAATCCGGAATGCATTTTAGTGATAACATGGGAACAGTAACGGGAATGGGCGGTTATGATGCTGCATAAATTATCAAACATGGATTTGTCGGGAATTGGTTTATAAAATCAGTTCCCTTTTTGTTTTGCT
>CAZGMH010000214.1:0-1169 GCA_964526765.1 uncultured Eubacterium sp. | reverse complement strand
GACCGGATAGTAAAAACAGTTTAAATGTGCTATCATACTATCTATGATGTAAAATGTCTGAATGACATAAAAGGGGAAAGGCAATGAGAGATAACCAGATACTTAAAATATATGGAACCGATTATAAGTCGATGACAAAACGGCTTCTTGTGGAGGCGGACTTGCAGGAGCGGCTGCCGGATGTAAAATGCCGGATTGGTATTAAACCGAACCTTGTATCGCCGTCGCCGCCGTCATATGGCGCCACTACTCACGGGGAAGTGGTTGCGGGAATTATTGAATACCTGCAGGAGAGAGGATACAGAAATATTGTAATCGCGGAAAGCTCCTGGGTGGGAGCCCGCACCACAGAGACAATCGAAGTATGCGGATATGATGTGCTTGCGAGAGAATATGATGTGGAGCTTTATGACACCCAGAAGGACAGCTTTCATAAGGCTGACTGTGCGGGGATGGAACTGAATATCTGTGATTGTGTGGATGATATTGATTTTCTCATTAATGTGCCTGTGCTGAAAGGGCATTGCCAGACAAAAATCACATGTGCATTGAAAAATATGAAAGGGCTGATTCCGAATTCTGAAAAACGCAGGTTTCATACTATGGGCCTGCATAAACCGATTGCGCATTTGGGCGTGGGCATTCATCAGGATTTTATTGTTGTTGACCATATATGCGGAGACCTTGATTTTGAGGAGGGCGGGAATCCGGTAGTGCGAAACTGTATTATGGCGTCATGTGACCCTGTATTAGTGGATGCATATGTCTGTGAACTTCTGCATTATAAAACGTCGGATGTCCCGTATGTAGTTATGGCAGAGCAGCTCGGCGTGGGCTGCGCAGACCTCTCCCATGCGGAAATTCTGGAATGTGGTTCAGAGGAAGCACAGGAACGGGCGCTTCCCCTGACCCGAAAGGTTGTGGAAGTACAGGATGCTGTGGAGGAAATAGATTCCTGCAGCGCATGTTATGCCTATCTGATACCGGCTCTTGACCGCCTGAAGCAGGAAGGCCTGCTTGACAAGCTGGATACAAAAATCTGCATTGGACAGGGATTCCGGGGGAAGAGCGGAAAATTAGGAATTGGTCACTGCACCGGAAAATTTGAAAATTATGCAGAGGGCTGTCCTCCAACGGAAACGCAGATTTATGATTTTTTAAAAGCATAT
>CAZGMH010000213.1:0-3322 GCA_964526765.1 uncultured Eubacterium sp. | reverse complement strand
TGATGCCTGTCCGAACACTGTAGAGATAAAAAAGCCATATGTAAGAGAACATGGCTACCGTTTCCATTACAGGATACCATGAAGTATCTTCCCATCGGACAGTCTGAAAATTCTATATCCCCTTTTTTTAGGGAGAATGTCTGGCGTATCATGATGTTCGCTGAATGAATTCTGATCATAACAGAAAAATATGTAACAGAGTATATTTGCTTTTTGAAAAAATGCTGTTATTATAGAAAGCAGCGGTGTTTGCGGTGAATTTTGTGAATGCAGATAATTTGCTGTGATAAAAGAGAATAGGAAAGAGGAATGTTTCGTGAAATATATTCGTCAATTTTTGATTATACTGGCGGTGTCTTTCCTGGGAGAAGCGCTGCGGTATGTACTCCCGCTGCCGGTACCTGCCAGCATTTATGGTCTGGTTCTGATGTTTGCGGCATTAGAACTTGGAATTATTAAACTGGATTCCGTGAGAGAAACCGGAAAGTTTCTCATCGAAATTATGCCTATGATGTTTATTCCAGCCGGAGCAGGGCTTTTGGATGCATGGGGGAAGCTAAGACCTGTACTCCTTCCCATAGTAGTAATTGCTATCGTATCCACGATTGTCGTTATGGGGATATCGGGCAGAGTGACCCAGCTTGTGATTCGGGCGGAAAAGAGGGAAAAAAATGAGAGAAATGTTGAGTAACTCCCTGTTTTTTGGCGTGGTTGTAAGTATTCTTGCCTATGAATTTGGAGTTTTGTTAAAGAAAAAGTTTAAAGTCGGGCTGCTGAATCCGCTGCTGATTGCGATTGCAGTGGTCATTATCGTGCTGGTGGCATTTCATGTTGACTATGAGGCATATAACGAAAGCGCAAAATATCTCAGTTATCTGCTGACCCCGGCGACGGTCTGCCTGGCAATTCCTCTCTATGAGCAGGTGGAAATGCTGAAAAAGAACTGGAAAGCCATATTTGCGGGAATTGTGTCAGGGGTTATCACCAGCGCTTTGTGTATTCTGGCGCTTTCCAGGGTATTTGGATTGGGTCATGAAATGTATGTGACGCTTCTGCCAAAGTCTATCACTACGGCAATCGGGATGGGGATGTCAGAGGAATTGGGAGGTATTGTCACAATTACAGTTGCGGCAATTGTGATTACCGGAGTATTCGGAAATGTGATTGCAGATTTTACATGCAGGCTTTTCCGGGTGAGCGAACCGGTGGCAAAAGGAATCGGAATCGGTACCGCAGCCCATGCCATTGGTACGACAAAAGCTATGGAGATGGGAGAAGTCGAGGGGGCAATGAGCAGCTTATCCATTGCCGTATCAGGCATACTGACAGTGATTGCAGGTTCCTTTTTTGCGGGACTTTATTAATCCGCTTTATGCAAAACCGGATTTTAGTTCCTTTCACCATGAAGATCGGGGAAAAAGGTAGAAAAGTAATGATGAAAACTGAAATTGATAAAAACAGATTGCTATTTTCGGATCATGATTTAAGAATTTTGCTCGTCCCGTTGATGATAGAACAGTTTTTAAACTCGCTGATGGGAACGATAGACACAATTATGGTGAGCAATGTCGGAAGCGCAGCTATTTCCGCCGTCTCCCTGGTGGATTCTATCAATGTGCTGGTAATTCAGGTGTTTTCCGCATTGGCGGCAGGAGGAACGATTGTCTGCTCTCAATATTTGGGCAAAAGGGAGCCGGGGGAAAGCAACCGGGCAGCCAGACAGGTATTTTTGTCTATGGCGTTTATATCCGTTGCCTTGATGATCGTCTGCGTCATTTTCCGGCGCCCGCTGCTTCGGGTGATTTTTGGAAATGTAGAGCAGGATGTTATGGATAACTCCCGGATTTATTTTCTGATTACGGCGTTGTCCTATCCGTTTATTGGTCTGTTTAATGCAAACTCTGCTTTTTTCCGTGCCGAGGGAAATTCCCGCCTTCCGATGACAGTATCGGTGATTTGTAATTTTATCAATATCGGCGGAAATGCGATTTTGATTTTTGGTTTACATATGGGCGTGGCGGGAGCGGCGGTTGCCACACTTGTGTCGAGAATCGTAATGTCTGTGGTAATGATTGGGTTTCAGAGACGGGAGAGCCAGGTTATTGTCATACGGGATTACGGAAAAATCCGTCCGGAGTTTGCATTGATTGGCGTCATTTTGTCCGTTGGAGTCCCGGCAGGGATCGAGAATGGTATGTTCCAGTTTGGAAAGCTGGCGATTCAGTCTACGGTGTCCACATTGGGAACGACAGCTATTGCGGCTCAGGCGATGACTACTATTTTGGAAAATATGAATGGAGTTGCTACTATTGGTATCGGAATAGGTCTTATGACCGTTGTAGGGCAATGTATTGGGGCAGGCGAAAAAGACCAGGCAGTATACTATATAAAAAAGCTGACGGCGATTGCCGAATTGGTTATCCTGATTGGCTGCGCGGGTGTCTGGTTTCTGACAAAGCCGATTACCATGATTGCAGGAATGGAGCCGGAAAGCGCCGATATGTGCTTTTTTATGATGTCAGTCATCACGGTGGTCAAACCGATTGTGTGGGTGTTTGCGTTTATCCCCGCCTATGGACTGAGGGCTGCGGGGGATGTAAAATTTTCCATGATTGTCTCCACCTGCACGATGTGGATTTTCCGTGTAAGTCTGTGTATTTATCTGTGCCGGGTTCAGGGATTCGGACCGATTGCGGTGTGGATTGGTATGTTTACGGACTGGACTGTCCGGGGAGTGATTTTCAGCATCCGTTTTCACAGCAGGAGATGGTTAAAGCATCATATTGTGTAAAAAGATTGACCTTTGCGGTATTTTATACAGAGGCCCAAATGGACGGGAGAATTTGTCCATTTGGGCCTCTGCCGCACTTGGCGCGGCAAAGCCGCCCGGATTCCTCATCAGCGAGGGATTCAGGGAACAGATGCGGACTTGTCCGCTTTGGTTTCCTCTGTGCTCTTTAGCAACGGCGGAGCAAAGGGGAATACTCCCTGATAGGATTCTACTTCCGCCGCGTTTTGCGGGGCGGACGGTATCATACCGGTCTGGTCGCTTGAGGAGGCAGATTTGCCGAGATAATCGTAAGTGTCTGCAGCGGCGCTGTAGAGACTTTCCTCGGAAACCGCATCCCTGCTTCGGAATTTACAGGGGCCGCAGGCAGACTTTGTATTATTTTTCAGCGTGTTTTTTTCCATAAAAAATACTCCTTTGACAGATTATTGCAGGAATAGCATATGGCTATCCCCATTTAGTATCTGCCAAAGGAGTTCTTTTCATTCAATGTTTTTCATTCAATGTTTTTCATTCAATGTTTTTCATTCAATG
>CAZGMH010000212.1:0-3344 GCA_964526765.1 uncultured Eubacterium sp. | reverse complement strand
TTGAAAATTATGTTCTTGAAGAAAAACATATAAACGCCTTGAAATTCTGTGTAGATTATATATAATCATAATAAAGATGGTTAAAAAATTAACAATAAAAAGAGAGGGTAAACGCGATGTATGCTGACGAGAATGTGATTAGAATCAAACATGATGTACTTTTTGAAGTGGCAAAGTTGGCATTTGCCGGAGAGTTAGATTCAAAAAGAGACCACATTGCACTGGAGTTAATTCCTGGACCGACGCCGAAGTTTCGTTGTTGTATTTACAAGGAAAGAGAGATTATCAGACAGCGTGTTCGCCTGGCAGAAGGAAAAGCGCCGGGACCTGAGGATGATGGAAATGTTATACAGGTTATCAGTTCAGCCTGCGAGGATTGTCCGATTTCCAGTTATACGGTGACAGAGAATTGCCAGAATTGCATTGGGAAAGCTTGCATCAATGCATGTAGATTTGGCGCGATTGAGCCGGGAAGGTACCGCTCTCATATTGATGCATCGAAATGTAAGGAATGCGGTCAGTGTGAGAAAGCATGTCCTTACAATGCAATTGCGCATTTGAAGAGACCGTGTAAGTTCAGCTGCCCTGCGGACGCCATTACATATGATGAGCGCGGCCTTTCCGTTATTGCGAAAGATAAATGTATCTGTTGTGGTAAATGTATCCATAGCTGTCCATTTGGAGCAATCGGCTCTAAGACTTTTATCGTAGATGTTGTGGAGGCGTTAAAATCCGGCAAACATGTATATGCGATGGCAGCGCCCGCGACAGAGGGACAGTTTGGCAGGGATATTACGATGGCAAGCTGGCGAAAGGCTATGAAAGAAATCGGTTTTACTGATTTTTATGATGTTGGTCTGGGCGGTGATATGACTTCTGCCTATGAGGCAGAGGAATGGGCAGAGGCATATAAAGAGGGCAGGAAAAAAGTTACATCCTGTTGTCCTGCATTTGTAAACATGGTACGCCTGCATTATCCGCAGTTGGCGGATTGCGTATCCGCCACGGTATCTCCGATGTGCGGAGTATCCCGGCTGATTAAGGCGCAGGATCCGGATGCGATAACCGTATTTATTGGACCATGCCTCGCTAAGAAATCTGAAGTCGTAGATCAGAAGATACCGGGAAATGCAGATTATGTATTAACCTACAGTGAGATTCGTGCCATTATGAAAGCCAAAGGCGTTGCTTTGGAGCCATGTGAGAACAATGATCAGATTGCGTCCACTTACGGAAAGAGATTTGCAAATTCCGGCGGAGTTACCGCCGCAGTGCTGCAGAGCCTGAAAGAATCCGGCAATGAGATTGATGCAAAGGTATGCAGGGCAAATGGTGCGGCTGAGTGTAAGAAAGCGCTTCTTTTACTTAAAGCTGCAAGACTGCCGGAGGACTTCATCGAAGGTATGATATGCGACGGCGGCTGCGTTGGCGGGCCGAGCGCTTTCAATGATCAAATGTCCTCTAAGAGAAACCGCGATGCGCTGATTGCGGAGGCGGACAACCGTGGAATCCACGAAAACCTGAAAAATTATGCTATGGATAGTTTCTCCATGCATAGAGAATAAAAAATGAATGGAAGAAAGGCTGCTGCAGGGCAGCCTTTTGCCATCTATATAGAAGAAAACGACTTTTTGTAATATTTCCCCGTAAAATAAAAGAAAAAGGATCAGACAGATAATCGGATTGATATATGTCTGATCCCTGTATACATATTTTATTGCTGCATCTGTAACTTATTTCTGCTTGGCAGCCTCAGCCATCTTCATCGCGCGGACTTTCAGAGGAAGTCCGAACAGAGTGATGAAGCCGTCGGCGTCGTGATGGTCATACAGATCTCCGGTCGTGAAGCTTGCCAGGGATTCGCTGTATAAGGAATATGGGGAAGTAGTGCCGGCCTTGATAATGTTGCCCTTGTAAAGCTTGAATTTTACTTCACCCGTTACATATTTCTGGGTGGATTCCACAAAAGCCTGAACTGCTTCGCGCAGCGGGGTAAACCATTTGCCCTCGTAAACGATCTGAGCCATTCTGTTGCCCATATCCTTCTTTACATCCATTGTTGCACGGTCAAGCACCAGCTCTTCCAACTGTTTCTGGGCTTCCAGAAGGATAGTTCCGCCCGGCGTCTCATAAACGCCGCGGGATTTCATACCTACAACACGATTTTCCACGATATCGATGATACCAATGCCGTGTTTTCCGCCCAGGCGGTTCAATTCACGGATAATATCAGAAACTTTCATTTCTTTTCCGTTTACAGATTTCGGGATACCCTGCTCAAAGGTCATTGTTACATACTCACCTTCATCCGGTGCTTTTTCCGGGGAAACACTCATCACCAGCAAATGATCATAGTTTGGTGCACATGCCGGATTTTCCAGTTCCAGTCCCTCGTGGCTGATATGCCATAAATTACGGTCGCGGCTGTAGCTCTGGTCAGTGGAAAATGGCAGATCAATACCATGCGCTTTGCAGTATTCAATTTCTGCCTCACGGGAATCTAATTTCCATGCGCTGTCACGCCACGGAGCGATAATTTTTATGTCCGGGGCAAGCGCTTTGATGCTCAGCTCAAAACGGATTTGATCGTTGCCCTTGCCGGTAGCGCCGTGACAGATTGCGACAGCGCCTTCTTTGCGGGCGATTTCAACCAGTTTTTTTGAGATGCCCGGACGTGCCATAGAAGTTCCAAGTAAATATTTGTTTTCGTATACGGCGCCCGCCTGTACACACGGGATAATATAATCATCACAAAATTCATCTGTAATATCTTCTATGTATAATTTGGAAGCGCCTGAATATTTTGCACGTTCCTCAAGTCCATCCAGTTCCTCACCCTGTCCGCAGTCCACGCAGCAGCAGACAACTTCATAGCCGTAAGTCTCTTTCAGCCAGGGGATAATAGCGGTTGTATCAAGTCCGCCGGAATACGCCAAAACAACTTTTTCTTTCATAAATATTCTACATCCTTTCTCTGATTTCCATATGTATATAGAAAAACAAATGATTCTTTGTTTTCGACCTGCTCTATCATACTACAAAATATTTTATTATGCAAGTGTAAAAATATACATAAAATATTTATAAAAATGCATAAAAATAACATAAATGCACAGAAAAAAAGAAATTTTAAAAAAAGCTTTCATTTGAGTAAAACCTGTGATATTATTGAATACATCCATTTTCTTGACGCGTTTGCAGCGGATGTATAAAACGTCGGAATAAAATGAATTTTTATGCATTAAGGAATAAAGAGCAGGAAAAGTGTGCTTCGCACACTCTCGCGGAGAAAGATTTAGAAAGCACAGCTTTTCTTGCCGCGCCGAGTGCAGCCGCTTTAGCGG
>CAZGMH010000211.1:0-3414 GCA_964526765.1 uncultured Eubacterium sp. | reverse complement strand
ATTTATTTACTCTGTTTTTCCAGATATGCCCGGATGTCCAGGATATTGAGCGATAATGCTTTTCTCCCATCACGGCACCTCTTACCGCTTTCTGCACTTATCACCCAAAATGAGCACAGCGCCCACCACGAAAGGAAAAATAAACGTAGCCAGACGGTACAGCACGGTGACTGCCGCCGCTTTGTGTACATCCACCAGCGCCCCGAACAGGTTTGTCATAATCAGTTCCACAGAGCCAATTCCCGCCGGGGTCGGAATAACCGCCGCCGTCATGACAGACAGGGACGTAACCGACAGGGAATCCAACAGGGTAATTTCCCCCTCTCCAGCCAAAATCAAATATGGGATACCATACCAAAAACATAGTTTCAGCAAAGTTTTCACCAGCATCGCCGCCAGCGTTTTAACATCTTTTATAAGTTCAAAGGTGGACTTCTCCATAATGGAACAGTTCTCCTCCAGCTTCACCAGTACCGGATTCAACTTGCCGCTCTTGTTAAAGTGACGCACAAGGGCAATGAGAAGTCTGTGAAATCCGGAAGAAACCGCAAACAAAATCAATCCCACGGCTATCAGAGCCGTCAGGCAATATGCCAACATCAGATAAACCGCATAATCCCTGTAGTTTTCCGACATCACCGCCCAGTTCACGAAGAAAAAGATTCCGCTGAAAATGGCGATACCTACCTTGTGGAACAAATACTGTATCATATAAAGTCCCGTGGCCTCAGAATATCCAACGCCTTTTTTCCCCAGATAAACTACTGCCGCCACCCCGGATCCGCTGCCCAATGTAGACAAACGGTAAAATGAGCAGAAAAAGGCACAGAACACGGCTTCCCGGTATCGAAAATGCTGATTATACCGTCTTGCCAGGGAATAAGTAATCCATGCCTCAAAAAAATGATAAATGACAGAAGATATGCAAATTGCCGCCAAAACATACAGTGAAGTCGCCTTAAGCTGCTCAATGATTGACCCCATAGAATTTCGAAATGTATAGATAATAACGGCAATCAATATAGCCGCTAAAATGATTTTAAACAGCATTTTCCTGTTCTTCATCGCCTGTCACCTGCCTTTTCTGATTTTACAAGCCCCGCCTGAATTATCCTGAAAATTCTTTTATCTGCCCCAACACAATTTCCATTAGCCGGGTTCTCGCCTCCACAGTCGCCCATGCGATATGCGGTGTAATAACCAGCCTGTTACTGTCCTTGATTCTGCGCAGCGGATTTTCCTTTGTCATCGGTTCTTCCCGGAGTACATCAAGCCCCGCCGCTGCTATCATGCCACTCTCCAGGGCGTCCGCCAGATCCTCCTCCACAACGATCGGACCTCTGCCCACATTGATGAAAATTGCGCTTTTTTTCATCTTGCGAAACGCTTCCAGATTCATCAGGTTGAGGGTATTCTCATTGAGCGGCGCATGAACAGACACGATATCAGAATCTGCAAGCAGCTCTTCAAACTCCACCCGCTCATAGCCCTCCTGGTTATTTTTCCCGGAAGCAGAGTAATATATTACATGGCAGCCAAACATTTTTGCAATATCTGCAACGCGCCGCCCGATATTGCCAAGTCCTATAATCCCCCATGTCATTCCATTCAGTTCATGAAATACATTCGAAAAATGGGTAAACATCTCGTCATTGACATATTTTTCTGTCTTTACATACCGGTCATAATAATACATTTTCTCCAACAAATAAAAAACCAGAGAAAATGTATGCTGCGCAACACTCTCCGTAGAATAGCCCGCCACGTTTTTCCAGGCAATATTTTGTTGCGCCAGGAATTCTTTGTCCAGATTATTTGTTCCTGTAGCGCACACACAAACCAACTTCAATTTTTCTGCTTTCCCCACCGTTTTTTCGTTGACATTTACTTTATTTACAATAATAACGTCGGCATCCCTGACCCGTTCCGGCATTTCTTCCTCATTCGAATATCCATACCGGGTTACATGGCCAATCTCATCAAATCCCGATAAATCAATATCTTTCCCAATCGAATCTGCATCTAAAAAAACAATATTCATACGGTTCCTCCCTGATTTGCCGTCAAATATAGTATTCATCGCTAACTCATACTATATTACACCATTTTTTTTCAAAAGACAACCGCCGCAGTTTGTGGTTTCTAAAGCGATTGCTGATAAAATTTGCTTTCTAAATCTTTGTTCGCGAGGGTGTGCGAAGCACACTTTTCTTGCATTTAAACTATACATTTAACACATGTATTTAACACACAGACTTGACACATATATCCGGGAAATATATAATAAGCATTGTTATAATAAGAATTATTATAATAAGAATACTTATTTTTAAAGGAGATAACTTTGTGGAATCTTTACATTATTTACTGATGAAAACACACACCCTTTTACAGCGAAAAATTTTCTCTCAGGCCGCTCAAATCGGTCTGACACCCGGCCAGCCAAAAGTTCTGGACTATTTATACAGATATGGGGAGAGCGACCAGAAAACAATTGCGTCTTACTGCGAAATAGAGCAGGCCACCGTGGGAAGTATATTATCCAGAATGGAAAAAGCCAATCTCATCGTGCGGAAACAACGTGAAGGAAACCGCCGCTCTCTTTACGTATCCCTCACCGATTCGGGAAAAAGCGCCGCACAAAAAATGATGTCGATTTTCAGCGCTTCCGAAATCGAAGCTGCACAAAATATTTCACCGGAAGAACTGGAAACGCTGAAAAAAATATTAGATAAAATATGCGGCACATTACAAGTCAAAGAGACAAAGGAGATTATTGCACATGAATAAAAAACTGCCTGTTCCTCACTTTTTCAAAAGATGCGTTATATTGTGCGCCGGCCTTGAAGTTATGGCAACTGGCGTCGCTTTTTCCATTCAGGCAAATCTTGGTACTTCCCCTATATCCAGCCTTCCCTATGTGTTAAGCCTGTTCACGCCATTAACTGTCGGAACTGCCACAATCATTATGCACTGTGTACTTATTCTGCTGCAAATCATCATGCTAAGGAAAAAGTACCGGCCGTTCCAGCTGCTGCAGCTCCCTGTAGCTTTCGTGTTTGGATACCTGACAGATTTCAGCATCCGGCTGATTCAGCATATTGAATATTCCTCATACTGGCAGCAGTGGCTGCTGTGTATCATCGGCATTTTGCTGGTTGCTTTCGGTGTAAGTCTCGAAGTATTGTCAAAGGTTGTCACCCTTGCCGGAGAAGGATTTTGTCTGGCCGTCTGCCAGGTACTTCCGATTAAATTCGGCAACATGAAAATTATCTTTGACGTATCTCTCGTTATCATAGCATGTATCCTTTCTTTTACTTTCATCGGCGGGCTGCATGGCGTACGTGAAGGTACTGTGGCTGCCGCTGTTTGCGTAGGTTTCCTCGCAAAACAATTTCTAAAACCACTGAGCGT
>CAZGMH010000210.1:0-3451 GCA_964526765.1 uncultured Eubacterium sp. | reverse complement strand
CTGCCAGTCCATCATCAGAGAATGCACTCTGAGTACGTCCATAAACGATTTGTAAAAATAATTCTCTCATAGCTGTGTTGATTGCATCACACACCAAGTCCGTATTTAATGCTTCAAGGATTGTTTTGCCCTGTAAAATTTCTGCTGCCATGGCTGCGGAATGGGTCATACCGGAACATCCGATTGTCTCAACTAAAGCTTCCTCGATAATACCTTCTTTTACATTTAAGGTCAGTTTACATGCACCCTGCTGAGGAGCACACCAGCCGACACCATGTGTAAAACCGGAAATATCTTCAATTTTTTTGGAATGAACCCATTTTCCTTCTTCCGGGATTGGAGCAGGTTCATGTTTTGCGCCTTTTGCGACCGGGCACATCAATTCTACTTCTTTGGAATAAATCATTGTAAAACTCCTTTCTATGTATGAATGTTTCTTAAAATAAAACCAATGTCAAAAACTTCGTTATTTTTTTAACATCCGCATATATTCTGACACATTTTTCCCAATTCGTAAAGTACTTTCTGCATTTTTTTCATTTGTTTTGGCGCTGATAAGCGCCGTCAAAATGAAGGACTTATTTTTGACCAGACTGCAGATGCTCACAAAACGGGACAATCTAGATTTTCATAATTATTGTTTTTCCACAACTTCGCCCCTGCACTTATAAATGGAATGTGCAGGAACAACCCCCCGCACGCTGGAAAGCGGATAAATATTCGTATCCGGGCAGACTACGGTTCCGGGATTCAACACGCTGTTGCATCCAACCTCCACACCATTTCCGAGCATGGCTCCGAATTTCTTTCTTCCGGTGGCAATTTCCTCTTTTCCATCTTTCACAACAACCAGCGTCTTATCCGATTTTACGTTGGAAGTAATGGAGCCCGCCCCCATATGGGCTTTAAAGCCAAGAATGGAATCACCCACATAATTGTAGTGGGGCGCCTGAACCTTATTAAAAAGAATCACGTTTTTCAATTCTGTAGAGTTTCCGACGACCGCCCCTTTTCCTACAATCGCCGAACCACGGATAAAGGCGCAGTGGCGCACTTCCGCTTCCTCATCGATAATAAGCGGACTGCCAAGATATGCGGTCGGGGCAACCTTCGCATTCTTTGCCACCCAGACAAATTCTTCTCTCTGTTCATACTTTTCCGGATCAAGGCTGCTTCCAAGTTTCTTTATGTAATCAGACAGGCCATCCAGCAGTTCCCAGGGATATTCCGCCGTCTGCATATAATCCGCTGCGATGGTCTCATTCAGGTCGTACATATTTATAATTTTACACTGTTCCATATCAAGCTCTCCTTTTTCTTCCTGTCAGTTATATCATGCCACTTTTTACTGTTTTTTTCCACCCTTTTTCGTAGTTTTCACCGGTTTTCTGTAAAAGATTTCCGTTTTCTCAAACGCATCTTTCAATATGTATTGATTACGAAGCCCCAGCACCCCGCTGGTTCTCGATTTGATAAAATTTTCCAGTTTTGTCATATACTCATCTGATGTAATCGTTCCTTCCGCCACGTAATTTAACCCTTTCTCCCAGCTCGCAGTAAGCTCCGGGTTCAGAAGCGATTTAATGGACGCCCCGACTACATCAAAAATCAATTCTCCCTGCAATGTCGGCGTGATAATCTGGGTTTTTTTATTCAAATCCAGATATTTATTATTCACCAGTTTTTTCAATATTTCCGCGCGGGTCGCGCTGGTTCCGATTCCGCTTCCCTTTATCTGGGCGCGGAGTTCTTCATCCTCGATGAGCTGTCCCGCATTTTCCATCGCAAGAATCATAGATCCGGAATTGTACCGTTTCGGCGGGGAAGTCTCCCCCTCTTTGATATCATATCCCTGCACCGGGAGTATCATTCCTTTCCTGATTCGGGACACTTTTTCCAGCAGTTGTTCATCTCCGATTTTTTCAAAATTGTCTTTTTCGGACTTATCACTGTCTGCACTGTCGGGCTCCGAGGCTTCCTTCTTCTTTCGAAAAGAATATTCCATTACTTTTAAATATCCCGGCTCTGCCAGCACCTTAAAGGATGCAAAAAATTTCTCCGTGCCCATCCCCACTGTAAGACTGGCCTTCTGATAAACCGCCGGTTCATAAAAAATCGCCAGGAAACGGCGTACAATTGCCTCATACACTTTCACCGCCAGGGGATTCAGCCCCCGGATTGCCCCCATTCCCTGCCCGGTAGGGATGATTGCATAGTGGTCGGTAATCATTTTGTCATTGACATATCTTGTTTTTGCAATATTTTTGTATGTGCCTTTCGTTAAAATTTCTTCCGCAAAAGCTTTTACGGAGCCAATATTTTTCAGGCCGCTGATATTTTTTGCGATTTCCTTCGCCACAGCACTCGAAAGCACACGGGCATCTGTCCTGGGATAAGTCACCAGTTTTTTTTCGTAAAGCTCCTGAACAACCCGCAGCGTTTCGTCCGGACTGATCTTAAACATTTTGGAGCAATCATTCTGAAGCTCCGCCAGATTGTATAAAAGCGGCGGATTTTTCTTCTCCTTTTTCCGCTCAACAGCTAAAACCTGTGCCTGCTGCGGCTCTATCCGCTTTAACAGGGCAATTAATTCTTCCGCATCCTTTTTCCCGCGAAATCCATTTTCCTTATAAAGCTTCGGCGTGCCAAAATACCGGGAGCCTTCCACTGCCCTCCACTCACCTTCTATCGGCAGCCCTTCAAAGTCCATTGTATTTAAAACACGATAAAACGGTGTCTTGACAAATTCCCTTATCTCCCGTTCTCTGCGCACAACCATCCCGAGCACACACGTCATGACCCGCCCGACAGAGATTACAACGTACTTTTTGTTCAGAAAACCTGCCATAGTATTTCCATATTTTAAAGTCAGCAGACGGGAAAAGTTAATTCCTATCAGATAGTCCTCCTTGGCACGCAAATAAGCGGATTCCGAGAGGTTGTCATACTCCGACAAGTCTTTTGCCTCCCGAATCCCGCGTAAAATCTCTTCCTCAGTCTGCGAATCAATCCAGACACGTTTTCTCGTTTTTCCTTTCACGCCCGCCATCTGTTCCACCAGACGATAAATATATTCTCCCTCCCGCCCGGAATCAGTACAGACATAAATGGTATCCACATCCGGGCGGTTCAGCAGATTTGACACAATCTTAAACTGCTTGCTCACGCCGGGAATCACCTCATACTTAAATGTCTCCGGTATAAAAGGAAGCGCAGATAAACTCCATTTTTTATACTTCTCATCATAAACTTCCGGATAACTCATCGTCACCAGATGACCGACACACCAGGTAATCACTGCATGTTCTGATTCCTGATAGCCGTCAAAAGAACGCATATCTTCCTTCAGCGCCTTTGCAAATTCTCTGGCAACGCTTGGTTTTTCCGCTATATATAAAGATTTGGACATAAAACTCCTCTTTCTGTTCCACTGTGCGGTATCCTATGCACA
>CAZGMH010000209.1:0-3452 GCA_964526765.1 uncultured Eubacterium sp. | reverse complement strand
CTTTTTTATCCTCTGTATGCAGTTGTCAAAAGAAAATACGGAAAAGCTGAAAAACCGGTTTGTGTTTCGTGACGCTCCGTGCCGTTTTGATGAAAAGAGTCCGGATAAGGAGCAAAAACCCGGCATTGCGGCAGATGCAGGAGAAGAAAAATCTTTCGTGGGAAAGCTGATAGAAAATCTTCCCTATGAACTTACGAATGCGCAGAAAAAGACAATTGCGCAGGTTCAGTCCGATATGCGGGGATCGTCTGTAATGCAGCGTCTGGTTCAGGGGGATGTCGGTTCCGGTAAAACGGTCGTGGCATTTCTCGCTATGCTGGATGCGGCGAACAGCGGTTATCAGTCTGCGATTATGGCGCCGACGGATGTGCTGGCGAGACAACACTATCAAAAGTTACAGCAGCTTTGCAAAGAGAATGACCTGCATTTTGCGATTGTTCTTCTGACGGGTTCTCTGACGGCAAAACAGAGAAAGGAAGCCTATGCGGCGCTGGAAAGGGAACCTTCCGCCCTGATTGTCGGTACACATGCGCTGATTCAGGAAAAAGTGAATTATCAGAATCTGGCGTTGGTCATTACCGACGAGCAGCACCGGTTTGGCGTGAAGCAGAGGGAGACATTTTCTTTTAAGGGGAGCGCCCCTCATATTCTGGTCATGAGCGCAACGCCGATTCCGAGAACTCTGGCGATTATTTTGTATGGCGATCTGGATATATCAGTGATTGATGAAGTTCCGGCAGAGCGCAAACCGGTTAAAAACTGCGTGGTGACGACAGACTATCGCAAAACGGCTTATAAATTTATAGAAAATCAGATTCGCGAAGGACATCAGGCATATATTATCTGTCCGCTGGTGGAGGCATCTGAATTGTCAGAGGGGGAAAATGTTCTTGATTATACGAAACGTATTCGGAACATCTTTCCGCCGGATATTAAAATTGCCTGCCTGCACGGGAAGATGAAACCGGATGAGAAGAATCAGATCATGGAAGACTATCTTGCAAAAAAGACACAGATTCTTGTATCCACGACAGTAATCGAAGTCGGTGTGGATGTCCCGAATGCGACTGTTATGATGATTGAAAATGCGGAGCGTTTCGGGCTCGCCCAGCTTCATCAGCTTCGCGGACGGGTCGGACGGGGCGATGCCCAGTCTTATTGTATCCTGATGCAGGGAAATAATCAGAATACGAAAAATAAACGTCTGGAAGTCCTGAATAAGTCCAACGACGGATTTTATATCGCCAGCGAGGACCTCAAGCTGCGCGGCCCCGGGGATTTCTTTGGAATCCGCCAGAGCGGAGATTTTCAGTTCCAGCTTGCGGATGTATTTCAGGATGCCGATGTGATGAGCAATGCTTCCTATGAAGTATCGGTGCTGATGAAGGAGGACCCGAAGCTGGAAAAGGCAGAACATCGGGCGTTAAAGGCACGGTTAAGACAGTATGCGGGAAGTGATTTTACGCTGCTGAATCTTTAAAAAACGGTGGATATTCAGAATAGAAGGAAAAAAACAGAAGGACAAAATTCGTGTAAATCAGGATAATTTTTTTAATAACGGGAGGTTTTTATGAAGCTTAGAAAACGTGGATTTGTAGGGCAGAAAACGGAGGCAGTGAGCGAGAGAGAAGCCGTACACAGAAAACTGGCGCGCCGCGCGGCAGCGGAAGGGTTTGTATTGTTAAAAAACGAGGGACAATTGCTCCCTCTGAAAAAAGGCAGCAAAATTGGACTTTACGGCGCCGGTGCAGTTAAGACGGTGAAAGGCGGTACAGGTTCCGGTGATGTAAATGAGAGAGATTGTGTCAATATTTATCAGGGGATGTTAAATGCAGGTTATGATGTGACAAGCAAGACCTGGCTGGATTCCTATGATTCTCTGTATACACAGGCAAGACAGACTTGGAAAGAGGAAATATACGGCAAGATGCCCGAGTGCGGCAATAATTTTTTCCAGGCATATTCCGCAACACAGTTTCAGGTGCCCTGCGGAGAACCGCTTGACGAAGAAGATGCGAGGTCGGACGGCGCGGAAACGGCGATATTTGTCCTGAGCCGCATAGCCGGAGAAAATGCAGACCGCCATGATATCAAAGGAGATTATTATGTCACGGATGAGGAAAAAGCATTGTTATCACAAATTTCAAAGTGTTATCAGAGCGTGGTTCTTGTCATCAATACGGGCGGTTTAATAGATTTGGCATTTGCAGATGAATTTACCAATATCCGTTCGATTATACAGTTCATGCAGGCGGGACAGGAGGGCGGAAATGCTTTTGCGGATATTATTTCCGGTGATGTGACGCCCTCCGGGAAACTGGCGGACACATGGGCTTTGGATTACAATGATTATCCGAATGCTTCTTATTTCAGCTTTAAGAGCGGCGATGTATACAAAGAGGAATATAAGGAAGGTATCTATGTCGGATACCGCTATTTTGATACTTTTGACGTACCTGTACGGCATTGTTTTGGTTATGGTCTTTCCTATACGGAGTTTGAAGTAAATGCCGGAGAAATTACAGTGAGCGGTATGGGAACTGCAAAGCCAATGGTTTCCATAAAAGCAGAGATAAAAAATATCGGGGACACTTATGCAGGTAGGGAGGTTGTCCAGGTTTATGTTTCCTGTCCTCAGGGAAAAATGCTAAAGGAATTTCGCCGTTTGGCGGGATTTGGCAAAACCGGTCTTTTGCAGCCGGAAGAAAGCGAAAATATGGAAATCACCTTTGCCCTTGAACAACTGGCGTCCTACAGCGAGAAGCAGGCGGCATGGATACTTGAGGCGGGTACATATGGTATCTGGATAGGAAATTCTCTTGAAAATGCCGTCCTTGCGGGCAGTATTAAGCTGGATGCGGATGCGGTTATGACGCAGTGTGAGAATATCTGCGAGAGAAAAGAGGAATTGGAAGAACTGGTTCCCGATGCAGACAGAATGAGAGAAAAGACAAAGGCATGGCTGTCCGGGGCTGCGGATTTGCAGTCTGTAGAAATCAAAGCTTCAGATATCGTGACAAAAACTGTGGCTTATGCAGGTATTTCGGACGTGCTGCCCGGAAAAGCGGGAGAAATCACGGAAAATCTTTCGATGGAACAATTAGTGGAACTGGCAACCGGAGATATTGTCAAAGGACAGGGAAGCGAGCTGGGAAATGCGGGACAGACCGTGCCGGGTGCGGCAGCAGAGACCGTAACCACAGCTCAGGCGGAGCCGTGGAATGTGGCAAGTATCGTTTTGGCGGATGGACCGGCAGGTCTGCGTCTGAACAAGACATATCAGGTTGAAAATGGCGAGATTGTTAAGGGCGATTTTCTGGAAGCTTTTGAAGGAGGATTTTTTGCCCCCGCGAAGGAAAAGACAGGTACTACTTACTATCAGTATTGTACGGCAATTCCTGTGGGTACGCTGCTGGCGCAGACCTGGGATGTGGATTTGATAAAAGAAGTCG
>CAZGMH010000208.1:0-3493 GCA_964526765.1 uncultured Eubacterium sp. | reverse complement strand
CGTATCGGAGATCCGGGTAAAGAATTTTCACAGGATGCACTTGATTATATGCAGCAGTATACCTGGCTTGGAAATGTACGGGAACTGCGCAATGTTATTACGCAGATCATCATTGCAGAAGAATCTTCTGTCATCAACCGCAAAAAATTGGAAAAATATATTTTCGATGGCAAAGACATGTCGGAACAGCAGGGAGATAATCCGGTTGAGAATGGTTTTGAGGATCAGGGAAGATCGTATTTGCTGCGGATGCTGAAAGAGAATGATTATAATGTTTCCCGGACTGCGAAAAAGATTGGGGTTAGCAGGAACACGGTTTATTACCGGATGAATAAGTATGGGATTTCTATCAGGAAGTCTCAGAAATAATATTTTGGAGGAATATAACGCTCCGCAGAGAATGGATGATATAGGCAGTTCCCTGCGCAGCCGCATCCCTGCCGAAAATGCAGAAATGCTCCGCATAAACGGAATCGTTCCGTCAAAACTTCCGAATGGCTTTGTGCCCGTTGATATAAATGTCACTCCGTTTGACAATGCCAGGTCAAAAAAGGAAGGTGTCTCCCGGACTTATAAAGGGTATGATGGTTATTTCCGGCAAGTTTAAAACCAACGGGCTTGTATTGGAATTGACCATTCTGTCATATAACATTCTCCGAATGATCGGTCAGAAATCCATAGGCCATCGTGGAACAAAAAACAAAGCATAAGGTTCACCGTCGCAGGCTCCGCACAGTAACAGGGAAATTCTATGCCAGCGAGTCCTCGTACTCTTCTAACAGGTTCTTCCATTTTGCGTACAGTTGACTGCCCTCCTTGGTAGCCTCGATTGGACGGACGCTTCTTGTCAATATTTTTACCCCAAGAACCTGCTCCATACTTAAAATATTCTTACTGATTGCCGGCTGTTTCATATGTAATTTTACCGCTGCATGGGAAAAACTTTTGTTTGACAAACTTTTTTTCTCTGTGATATTATAACGGGGCTGAGCGTTAAACTCCGCCCGGCGAACTATATATATAAATGCAATACATGAACGACACACGTGGTGCTTCTGCACGTAAATCTGATTACGGGACTTGTTTTTCCTGCGCAGATTACGTCAAAGCCTGCGTGTTTTTTGGTTCATACGGAAATGGAGGATTTTATTTATGCCGAGAAATCAATTTCAGAGAATGTTTTTTGCTTTTGTCACCGTTGTCATCACCGTACACGCCTATGTATTTTATAGTCTTTATGTAATAAATGGTTCCGTATTAATGGAAATCAACGGGGCGTCCACGGTCATCTCTGCCATCAACAACCAGGGCGGCGTCTACATGTTTGGCAGGTATTTGCCGATCTGGGCTGTCATTCTGATTGAATTTTGTTTTGCCTACACGCTGGAAAATGTAATGGGAAGCCCCTGTTCTTTCAGGCTTGCCTTCAAAGTATTTGACCCCCGCAAAAATCATCCGATGCTTTTTGAGACGGCAATCATTTGTGCAACCGTAGGTCTGATGTGCCCGGCTATGAGCTTTCTGGCTGCCATCATGTATTACCCATATTACGCCGGATTCAGCATCATCACGCTGTTTGCCAACTGGCTGAAGCTGGTATGCTTTAACTTCCCGTTCGCATATTTTACACAGTTATTCTTTATTCAACCGCTGGTACGCACCATCTTCAAAACCGTATTTCGTAAAGACATCGAAAAACATGCGGCGGCTCATTAAGAGAACAAAAGTGTGCTTCGCACATTCCCACGAGCAATAATTTAGAAAGCACAGCTTTTGTTCCGCGCGCGAAGCTGCGCATCGTTTGCCCGCAGGGCTTTTGTTTCATAGGAATATTGCAAAGCAATTTCCTATGAAACAAAAAAATATGGAAACCCGGCTGATAAACGCCGGTTTTCCATATCTTGTTATCTATTGAGATTCAGGTGTCAAAAGCCCGTATGCCTTTGCCTGTTTATCTTTTATATATCCCGGATGTTTCTGAATTTAATAGAAACGATTTTTTCAAACAATTCTACATTCCCAATTACAACAATACACAGCTTTTCCCTTGTTCTGGACACCGCCTGAAAAAACAGTCTGTCATAAATATAATCGGGATTCGGATGATTTTTTCCCTGCAGCTTTCCTTCCCTGTTGTATTGAAATTTATTATCCAGCGAAATTACAACCTGTTCAAATTCCTGCCCAATGACGTCCTCTGTACAAAATCCGTTATGACAAACTTTCAAAAATTCAGACGTCTCCCCATTTTTATCATACCCAATATACGTATACTGTTTCTCATTAGAATAGTATTGAATCAGGTTTTTTGCTTCCCCTGTATCTGCGGCAAATACTACATCCACCGCATCATACCGGTAAGCCCTGCCGGATATATCATTCAATTCCAGAAGCGTGCGGATAAAAGAGCTCATCTCTTCATTGCTGCGAATCCTGCCTGAAAGTTTACGTTCCTGAAATTCCTTCAACTGTTTCAGCTTTCCGGGAATATTTCTCCTCTGCTCTGTTTTTGACAAGGTCTGGAAATAATCATAGGAAAACACACAGGGAATCCGGCATTTCTGCGTTGTTTCAATAACATCCGCCAGCTTTTCCGCCGACATACGCTGCGCTTCATCCACGAACAGAAAACTGTAATTCTTCAAATCCACATGTGAAATCGACTGTTCGGCAATGATATCAATATTATCCAACAATGCATTCAGCAAAGCATGACCATCACACAGGATACCGCTGTGCACAATGCAGCATCTCCCATACCCGGCGCAGGACTTTGCCAGATCATAAAGAAGCAGCGTCTTTCCCGTTCCTGCCATGCCTGTAATTCCCCAATATAATTCCCTGTCTCCCCCTATTATCTCGGACATGATTTCATTCCTGATTGTCTCCTGCTGCTGTGTCAGAAAATACCGGTTTTCGAGAAATTTATCCGGCATATTTAAAGGAGAAATCAGATAGTCCTTTGCGCAAAACAATTCATCAATATTTCCGGTCTCAAAAATGTCAAACTCACGGAGAACCTGTGCTAATTCCCCGAAATCACACAGGCGAAACCGATCCTTTTCAAGCGTATACAGCAACCCCGTCTCATCTACAAAGGTAAAAAGGCAAAGCTTCGGCGCAATACAGCTCAGATAATATTTATTTTTTAATAACTGCTTCTCTATTTTTTCTTCCGGGACACTCTGGCTCTTTAACTCAATATTCAGCACAATGCGATTGCCGCAGATTTTCAGCAGGTCAAATTCCTTTCCAATCTGCTTTATGGTATATCCATAATAAAAGCCTTCCAGTTCTTTTATCGACACGCCGTTTTTCCAAAGTATCTCTACAAGATGAATCAAATTGTCAAACTCATGCTCTTTAATCTTGAGAACTTCATCCCTGCCGGAAAGAACATTTTCATATTGCGTGTAAAAATCCTTATCCCTGTTCCTCGTCAGTAAATACAAATTTACAGCTTTCATTTTGGCCTCCGTGTCTGCCATTTCCA
>CAZGMH010000207.1:0-3508 GCA_964526765.1 uncultured Eubacterium sp. | reverse complement strand
AAAAATCAGCTTTGTGAGAAACCAAAACGGTTCGAATCCTTCTTTGCGATATAATTGATAATGAGAGATAGCCCTGTTTTGTATGGAAACAGGGTTTTTATGTATAGAAAATTACAAATTCAGGAAGGGAAGTTATGGGAGTAATAAAGGGAATCTGTATCAGTGAAAAACGAGGAACACAGAAAACGGAGGTTAAATGTGCGAAAATTGTGGAAGGCTGGGGCATTGAGGGAGACGCCCACGGCGGAAACTGGCACCGCCAGATTAGTCTTCTGTCCTTTGATAAGATACAGGAATTCCGGGCAAGAGGAGCTCAGGTGGAATTTGGCGCATTTGGCGAAAATATAATTGTGGAGGGATATGATTTTCGGAATCTTCCCGTCGGCACGCGGTTCCGGTGCGGCACGGCTGTTTTGGAAATGACACAGATCGGAAAAGAGTGTCATAGCCATTGTCAGATTTATAAGGTGATGGGCGACTGCATTATGCCCCGCGAGGGAGTTTTTGCAAAAGTGATTGAGGGCGGAGAAATTTCAGTAGGCGATGAATTTTTGATGGAATTATAATTTACATGCATTTCAAATAATTTTTTCCCGGTGTAAAATATTTGTTAGTATGTCTGAAAGTATTGGCATTAAGCCGGGAAAATTGTATAATAGTTACAAGGGAAATACAAATACGGAAACGGTGTAAATGAAGGTGAAGCGTGTGAAAAACTGGTTTGCGAAAATGCTGTTGGGGATATTCAGGCAGGAACCAAAGGCAGAGGAGATAAAAAGAGAAGGGGATACGGACCATTCCCCAAAAGGAGATGGAGCGGAAAAAAGCAGGGAAAAGATAAATACAGAGGCGCAGTCCGCCAAAGAGAAGAATACTACTGATAATATAAGGAGAGGGAAAAATATGAATGTAAGTGCATGTTATGACAATCGGGAATTATCCTGGCTGAAATTTAATACGAGAGTGCTGGAGGAAGCGGAGGATACGACAAATCCGTTCTGTGAAAGATTATCCTTCGCATCTATTTTCCAGAGTAACTTAGATGAGTTTTTTATGGTGCGGGTCGGTTCCCTGTATGATCAGATGCTTGTGTCAGAAGAAATCAGGGATAATAAAACAAATATGACCTGCAGGGAACAGCTTCTGGCCATTTTTGAGCAGGTAAAGCTTTTGACACAGCGCAAAGACGCGGCCTATGCAGACCTGAAAAAGGGTCTGGAAAGTTATGGGGTGGAGATTTGCAGCTATGCGGATTTGGATAAGAAAGATATTGAGTTTTTGGAAGCATATTTTGAACATGAGGTACGTCCATTGCTTTCTCCACAGATTATTGGAAAGAAACAGCCATTTCCGTTTTTGAAAAATAAAGATATTTATGCGGTTGTCGTACTGGAGAAAAAGGGCCGTGATAAATTGGGAATTGTCCCGTGCAATGTCGATGTATTTCCGCGGCTGGTGCGGATTCCGGAACATGAAAACAGATATATGCTGATGGAAGAATTAATTCTTCATTATATTCCGGTCGTATTTGAACGGTATCAGATTAAGAGCAAATCTCTGATTCGCATTATCAGAAATGCAG
This sequence comes from uncultured Eubacterium sp., assembly GCA_964526765.1. Taxonomy (GTDB): domain Bacteria; phylum Bacillota; class Clostridia; order Lachnospirales; family Lachnospiraceae; genus Eubacterium_I. Next base: position 1,926 of record CAZGMH010000207.1, on the reverse strand, counting down.
ATATTGATCCGGATGAGGAGATGTATGATGATGATACTGATTTTCGTCAGGTTATGGAACAATTGGTCAGCAGAAGGCGGAAACTGTGTCCTATCAAATTAGAATACACCAGACTGATGGATAAATCCGTATTGGATACACTTCGGAAATATCTGCATCTGAAAGAAAAGCATGTATTCCACTCTGAGGCGCCCCTGGATTTATCGTTTTTCTCTACAATCCGTGATATTCTCAGAAACAGAAAAGAATTGTATTTTGACAGGTTTGTGCCCCAGGCGCCTGTGAGTATTTCGAAAGACAGGAGAGTTATGGAACAGGTGGAAGAAAAAGACCGTTTCCTGTTCTTCCCATATGACAGTATCAATCCTTTCTTAAGAATGCTGGTGGAAGCGGCGGAGGACCCGAATGTGGTGTCCATAAAGATGACATTGTATCGTGTGGCAAATGACAGCAAGATTGTGGAAGCATTGATCCATGCGGCGGAAAATGGCAAAGAAGTTGTCGTTTTGGTTGAGCTGCGGGCACGTTTTGATGAGGAAAATAATATCGGGTGGTCCAGACGCCTGGAGGATGCCGGATGCCGGATTCTGTACGGACTGGATAAGCTGAAGGTACATTCCAAATTATGCGTGATCACGAAAAAAGAAGGCGATCATATTTCCTATATAACGCAGATTGGCACGGGCAATTACAATGAGAAAACGGCCAAATTATATACGGATTTTTCCGTGATGACAGCTCATCAGGGAATCGGTGAGGAGGCAAGCGAGGTATTTCATAAACTTTGCATCGGACAGGTGATGGAAGAAACAAAATATCTGATGGTAGCGCCGAAATGTCTGCGCGATAAAATTCTGGATAAGATTGATGAACAGATTGAACTTGCAAAACGGGGAGAACCGGCTTATGTCGGAGCAAAGATGAATTCCCTGACGGATAAACGGATTATTGAAAAATTGATGGAAGCGTCCAGGGCCGGCGTGGACATTGAATTAATCGTTCGCGGAAGCTGCTGTCTGATTGCGGGAGTGCCGGGAGTGACAGATCACATTACTGTCCGCAGTATCGTGGGACGTTATCTGGAACATTCCAGAATTTATATATTTGGAAATGATGAAGTATATATTTCATCCGCCGATTTTATGACAAGAAATACGACAAAGAGGGTGGAAGTAGCCGCTCCAATCTATGATGAGGATATCAAAAAACGGGTATTGCACATTTTCCACGTAATTATGTCAGATAATGTAAAGGCGCGTATTCAGATGGCAGACGGACAGTATGTTCATGCATCTGCGGAGGGGGAACCGGTGAATGCCCAGAAGTTCTTCGAGACACAGGAAAACAGATAAATCACGCAGGAATATCTATGTCATGGATATATAGAACCAATGCCCGCACCGGAAGGATGCGGGCATCATGGTTATGAGAAATATAGTTCATAATACTTTATAGACATTATAATTTATGCGACAATCCTTTCATATAAGCGATGGCGAGTGCCTGTTCCTCTGTAGTTAAAATGTTGAAGAGGGAGAGGCATTCTTTTTGTCCGTCTGTCAGACTGGAATCACAGCAATCTGCATCAAAAAATTGTAACAGGCTTATCCCAAATCCGCTGCAAAGTTTTATCAGCGTAGGTAAAGTCGGCGAATTTGACTTTAATATCATTGTGTTTAGTGTAGAGTACGGAATCTCTGAACGTTTCGCCAGTTCATAGTAAGAAAAATTTCTTTCTCCGCACAGGTCTTTGATTCGTTGAATCACATCAAAATTTTCCAAAAGTATGCATCTCCTTAGAAGTCAATTTATATATTTGTATTTTAAAGCTATTCAGGAAACTTCCATAGATAATTATTACCGTTATAATTATAACGGTAAAGAACGTAATAATACGAAAAAAGTTGCATTTTCAGGAAAATTTAT
>CAZGMH010000206.1:0-3532 GCA_964526765.1 uncultured Eubacterium sp. | reverse complement strand
CCTGAAGGATCGGGCACGGCAGTTAATCGCAATTGCAGCTCCCGCATTCCGTGAAGAATTGCAGAGAGAATTTCAGAAACGATTCAAATGTGAGTGAGGTAGACGGATATGACAAATCTGGAAAAATATCATAAAATACTGAAACAGAATCTTGGGGTTAAGGAGGATGAATTGAATGACGATGTTCTGGTGTATAACCGTTATCCCAAATGGGATTCTGTTGCCCATATGGAGATGGTGACGGATTTGGAGGAAAAATTCGGCGTACAGTTTGAGACATTGGATATCACATCCTTTGGCAAATACAGCCTGGGAATCGAGATTTTGAGAAAACTTGGCGTTGATATTTAAGAAAAAATGAGGTGGCGGTTATGATTTTTTCAATTGAGAACAAGAAAGCAGATACACTTGCGGTCTGTTCGTCGGAGGGCACGGAAGTGACGTACGGACAATTGAAAGAACAATCAGAGAAAATGAGAGACATCTTTCGTGACCGCTGCCTCATTTTCTGTATGTGTGAAAATTCGCCCGGAGCGGTAATCGGTTATCTGGGGGCGCTGGAAAACCATGTAGTGCCGCTGCTTCTGGGGGCGGATTTGAACCGGGAACAATTTGATATATTTTATCATGTATATGAACCTTCCTATATCTGGGCGCCTGCGGATTGGGAGGAAAATCTGAGCGGGCATATATGGGATAAAGTATATGAAACCTGCGGATACTGCCTGTGGAAAACAGGTTTTTCGCCATGCCGGATGTATGACGGTCTGGGACTTTTGCTCGCGACCTCAGGGAGTACCGGAAGTCCGAAGCTGGTCCGCCTGAGCCGGAAAAATATCGAAGCGAATGCACAATCAATTGTGAGTTATCTTGGGCTGGATGAGGGAGAGCGCCCAATCTCGACGCTGCCGATGCAGTATACATACGGATTATCCATCATAAACAGTCATCTGCTGGCGGGGAGCTGTATTTTGATGACAAAAGAAAGCTATGTACAGAGTGGGTTCTGGGAATTTTTCAGGCAAAAGGAAGCCACCAGTTTTGGCGGAGTGCCCTATACTTATGAAATTTTAAAGCGTATGCGCATTTTTAGCGGGGAACTGTCTTCTCTGCACTCGATTACGCAGGCAGGAGGGAAGCTTTCGGCGGATTTGCAGAGAGAAGTCGGGGAATGGGCGAAGGCCCGCAATATCCGCTTTTTTGTCATGTATGGGCAGACAGAGGCGACTGCGCGGATGAGCTATCTGCCGCCGGATGACTGTCTGAAAAAGCCGGAAAGCATCGGTATTCCCATTCCGGGTGGAAAATTTTACCTGAAGGGGGAGAACGGTGAGCCTGTATGCAAAGAAAAACAGCCGGGGGAACTGGTTTATGAGGGGGCAAATGTGTCCCTGGGCTATGCCGGAAAAAAGGAAGATTTGCAGCTTGGGGATGAAAACCGCGGCGTACTGTATACCGGAGATATTGCGCAAACGGATGAGGACGGTTATTATTATATTGTAGGAAGAAAAAAACGGTTTATCAAGATGTTTGGCGTGCGGGTGAGTCTGGACGCCTGTGAACAGGCGCTCAGAGCCCGGTACCGGGACGTGGAATTTGCATGTGCCGGTTCGGATCATCACATGGAGATTTACGGAACGGACGAGGCGGCGGTCAGTACGGCAGCGGATTATCTGGCGGATTATCTGCGGTTGAATTACAAGGGTTTTCAGGCATTTTATGTGCCGGAACTACCGAAAAACGATGCGGGGAAGATATTGTATACAAAACTTCGGGCAGGGAGCGATGCGGGATGAAGGAAAATAAAAGCCCCTTTTTATTGAGGCAGAAACAAAAAGATATCTATATGACCCAAAAGCTTCAGGAGCTGACGGATTATCACAGGGAACATTGCAGAAGCTACAGGGCAATGCTGGAAGCTCTCGGTTACGGCAAAAAAAGAGTGCAGCATTACGGGGAACTGCCTTTTTTGCCGGTGACGCTTTTTAAAAAGATGACGTTGACAAGTATCAAAGAGGGGCAGGAGAATTACAAGGTGGCTACGTCTTCCGGAACCGGCGGACAGATGAAATCCCGGATTGTGCTGGATGCGGATACGCGCACCATGCAGCAGCACGCCCTCGCAGACATCGGCGGTGATTTCCTCGGGACAAAGCGGATGCCGATGCTCGTCATTGACTGTCCGGCTGCGGTAAAGCAGAGAAACTATTTTTCGGCAAGGACATCGGGAATACAGGGCTTTTCCCTGTTTGGATTGCACCGTACTTTTGCGTTAAAGGATGATATGACATTGGATGCGGCGGCTGTTACGGAATTTCTGGAAAACTATGGGCAGAGCCCTTTTTTGATTTTTGGATTTACGTATATCGTATGGGAGCATTTCTGCATGGAGCAGGTGCGGCGGGGGATTCGTTTCAACTGCGGGAACGGGATACTGGTTCACGGCGGCGGATGGAAGAAGCTGGAGCAGAATGCCGTGTCCAAACAGGAGTTTAAGGACAAATTGCGCTGCGTAAGCGGGATTCGGCGCGTGACGGACTATTACGGAATGGCAGAGCAGGCGGGAAGTATTTTTATGGAATGTGAGTGCGGGCATCTGCACTGCTCGGATTATTCCGCCATATTGTTCCGGCGTCCGGCAGATTTTTCAGTGTGTGATACGGGAGAACGGGGGCTGATACAGGTTATGTCCCTGATCCCCAAAAGCTATCCCGGCCATAATCTGCTGACGGAGGACGAAGGCAGGCTGCTCGGCGTGGATGATTGTCCGTGCGGCAGGGCAGGGGCTTATTTTGAGGCGCTTGGCAGAGTGAAAAATGCGGAATTAAGGGGGTGCAGCGATACCTATGGGGCAGGGATTTGAGGAAAAAATTACATATATACTCGGAAATGAGGAGGAATTAAGGCGCATTGGGGAGAACAGCCCTTTTGTGCCTTTTTCCGATGAGACGATGCGGTTTTTGACCGCATTGTCAGAGCGGATTTTTGAAAGCGGGGAAATCAGGAATATGCCGGAGGCGGCATCCTTTGCTTTCTGGTGCCGCGAGGCACATCTGCAGCAATTAAAGAGAGAATACCGTTCTGACGGGGAAACAAGGCTCGGAAGGGGCGTCAGCCTTCATTTTGCGCCTTCCAATATGCCGGTATTGTTTGCGTTTTCCCTTGCTGCGGGGCTGCTTGCGGGAAACAGCGTGGTTGTGCGCCTGCCGGGGGCAGAATCCGCGCAGGAGGAGATGATTGTCCGGGAAACAGAGGCGCTGCTTGCCCGTGATTTTGTGCAGTTTAGGGGAAGAATGATTCTCTGCCGTTATGCCCATGACAGGGAGATTACAGACGGCTTGTCAAAATTGTGTGATGTGCGTGTGATTTGGGGGTCAGATGCTTCCGTATCAGAAATTCGAAAATCACCGCTGAAGCCAAGAGCGGTAGAGCTTCCCTTTGCTTCCAGGGGTTCGGCTGCAATTCTTTGTGCGGGGAAAGTGAATGAGACAAAAGATATTGATTTGCTTGCCCGGGTGTTTTACAATGATAC
>CAZGMH010000205.1:0-3539 GCA_964526765.1 uncultured Eubacterium sp. | reverse complement strand
CGAATGCGGAAAATGGGTGTATAATACGGTTATCCCTTGCCGGCGTTTAGGATAAGCCGGAGACAAAGAGCGAGTATTGGACTGTCGGGAAAGGCAGGAGAGATTGTGATAGAGCAGCAGCAGGAAAAAACAAGAATCCGAATATCTGTCCGCAACCTTGTGGAATTTATTTTTCGCTCCGGCGATATTGATAACCGCATTGGAAAAGGAGCGCAGAAGGAGGCGATGCAGGAAGGCAGCCGGATGCATCGCAAAATCCAGCGGCGTATGGGAGCGGAGTACCGCGCCGAAGTGCCTTTAAAGCTGGAGATGGAGGAAGCGCATTATGTGATTTCCCTGGAGGGCCGTGCAGACGGAGTTTTTACAGAGAAAAAGAGCGTATCTGAAGCCCGTCTGCCATTGCCGGAAGGCCAGGAAATTGTATTTGGCGGTAAATCCGGGAAAGCGGATGACTGTGAAGAAAATGAATATTATATAGATGAGATTAAATGTATGTACACAGACGTAACCCGGTTTGAGGAGCCCATTGAGGTACACCGGGCACAGGCGATGTGTTACGCTTATATATATGCCGGCCGGCAGGAGCTGAATGAAATTGGCGTGCAGATTACCTATTGCGATCTGGATACGGAGGGAATAAAGCGTTTCCGGGAGACTTTTTCATTTGGATTTTTGCGTATCTGGTTTGAAAATTTAATGGATGCTTACCGCAAATGGACGGATTTCCAATATGAGTGGAATCTGCTGCGCCAGGCGTCTATCAGGGGACTGGAATTTCCCTTTTCCTATCGGGAGGGTCAGAAAAAACTGGCATCGGATGTGTATCGGACGATTGCCAGAAAGAAAATTTTGTTTATCCAGGCGCCTACCGGAACCGGGAAAACAATTTCGGCCGTATTTCCCTCGGTGAAGGCAGTGGGGGAAGGACTGGGCGACAAGATATTTTATCTGACCGCAAAGACGATTACCCGGACGGTGGCTAAGGATGCCTTTGATTTGTTGAAGGAAAAAGGATATCAGGGGAAGGTTCTGACGATTACGGCGAAGGAAAAGCTTTGCCCCTGTGAAGAAATGGACTGCAATCCGGTCAACTGCCCTTATGCGAAGGGACATTATGACCGGGTAAATGACGCTGTCTATGAGCTGGTCACGACAGAGCATGATTTTAACAGGGAATTACTTTTGGCACAGGCCGAAAAACACCGGGTCTGCCCCTTTGAGATGGCGCTGGATGCCTCTCTCTGGTCGGACGTTATCATTTGCGATTATAATTATGTTTTTGATCCCAATATTTATCTGAAACGCTTTTTTGCGGAGGGAAGCAAGGGGGATTATCTGTTTTTGATTGATGAGGCGCACAATCTGGTGGAGCGGGGCAGAGAGATGTACAGCGCCGTTCTGGTCAAAGAGGACTTTTTGAAAATGAAAAGGATTTTAAATCCTCTGAACCGGAAGCTGGGAGCCGCGCTGGAAAAATGCAATCATCAAATGCTGGAATGGAAAAGGGAATGTGAAAAATATACAACCTATGAGAGCATTGGGGCGTTTGCTTTCTCATTGATGCGCCTGATGTCCCTGATGGACACTTTTTTGCAGGGGCGCAGCGATTTCCCGGAGAGGAAAGAGGCGACGGAATTTTATCTGAATCTCCGGCATTTTATGAATATGTTTGAGCGGATGGATGAAAATTATGTGCTTTATACCGATTTCAACGGCGGGGGAGATTTCTGTCTGCATCTGTTCTGTGTGAATCCGTCGGTCAATCTGCAGGAATGTCTGGACCGGGGAAACAGCGCTGTGTTTTTTTCCGCGACGCTTCTGCCGATTCAGTATTATAAAAATCTGCTCAGTTCCAGAGAGGATAATTATGCGGTTTATGCGGAATCCATTTTCGACAGAAAGCAGCGGTTTTTGTTTGTCGGGCGGGATGTCAGCAGCCTGTACACAAGAAGAAACATAGATGAATTTCAGAAAATTGCGTCCTATATTCAGGTCACAGCGCGGGCAAAAAAGGGAAATTATATGGTATTTTTTCCATCCTACAAATTTATGGAGGATGTGTATGAACAATTTCTGGCGATAAACCTGGGGGAGATGGACAGCATCATCCAGAACAGCAGTATGCATGAGGCGGACCGTGAGGAATTTATGGCGGAATTTTCTGCCGGGCGGGAACGGTCACTGATTGGCTTTTGCGTGTTGGGCGGCATTTTTTCCGAGGGAATTGACTTAAAGCATGAGCAGTTGATTGGCGTGCTGATTGCGGGGACAGGGCTTCCGCAGATATGTAATGAGCGGGAAGTGCTGAAAAACTACTATCAGGAGGAGAACGGGCAGGGATTTGATTATGCGTATCAGTATCCGGGCATGAATAAGGTGCTGCAGGCAGCGGGCCGCGTGATACGGACCGCAGAGGACTGCGGCGTAATCGGACTGTTGGATGACCGGTTTCTCCGGCGGGATTACCGTCAGCTTTTTCCGAGGGAATGGTCGGATTACCAGGTCCACACGCTGAAAAGCCTGCCGGATGCGCTGAAAGAGTTTTGGAGCGAAAACCGATAAAGATTCGGGTGTCAAAAACCGGTGCCTTTGCTCGAATTTCAGAAAATTTGTGGCTTTGTGCAAATTTTCGTATCCGAAATGAAATATAGGCTTTTGACATCTGAATCCTGTAAAAAGGATATCATATGTTCTTGTTATAATTCCGGCAGTAATTCCAGAAACGCCTCAGTGGATGCGCTGACCGGCAGGGAGGAATTGGCGGAAGCGACAATCTGCCGGGCGGGCATTTTCTCTTTTGTTTTTAAAATTGTCAGCTCGCGGGGATTTGCCTGGGCACAGTAGTCCGGTACGAAGGCGATTCCCAGACCGATGCGGGCGAGGTCAATAAGCAAATCGTTGCTGGAAAGCTCGATGGCCGGCAGCAATTCCAACTGATGCTGCAAAAAAAGATTATGTAAAAACTCGCTGGTGGTACAGCGCCGCTCTAATGTGATGAGCGGATACCGGGTCAGCTCATTCAGCCTTAACTCTTTGTGCTTAAACTGAAAATGAGCGGGATTGGCAATAAACACGTCGTGGAACTCACAGAGAGTTTTCCGGATATAGGACTGGTTTAAGCGTGTGTTGGGAGAATTGGTCACAATCATATCCACTTTTCCCTGTTCCAGCAAATCGACACAATCCAATGAGGTGGCATTGGTTACTTTTATCGGCACATTCGGAAATTTCTGGTGGAATTTCTTTAAATAGGGAACCAGAAAATAGCGGCAGATGGTATCGCTGGCGCCGATATGAAGCTGCCCCAGCCCCAGGCTTTTGCTCTCAAAAAGCTGGTTTTCCCCCCGGCGGATCAGGTTCATGGCAGGTTCAACATGTTTTAAAAGCAGTTCACCTGCGGGGGTGAGCTGCACTTTTTTTGTACTGCGGACGAAAAGCGGCTGTTCTAATTTCCGCTCCAGTGTTTTGATGGACTGGCTGACCGCTGACTGGGAGATGAATAAATGTCTGCTTGCCTCGGAAAAGCTTAAGGTTGTGGC
>CAZGMH010000204.1:0-3584 GCA_964526765.1 uncultured Eubacterium sp. | reverse complement strand
TATTGTGAAATATTAAATAAAAGATTGCTTGGAGAAGATGTAGCTTCCTACTTTTATGTTTCCGTAGATGAGATGAAGGAAAATATGGAGGATATAGCGGCCTGTTCATTTCACACAGAAAAATTGGATGATGCGGGAAACAGAAAAATTGTCGCGGAATCACTGCATAAAGAAAATATAGAGATGGAGTATCAGTTTGAAGTTATCAAAGGCGATACAACATCAGTGCTTCAGCCATATAGTAAAAAAGAAGAATGTAATCTGTCTGCTGAAACGATCTCATTTCCTATGACATTGTGTGTGCGCTGCCGTTCCCTGAACGATCATTCAGAAAAAATATTTGAGATTACTATTGATGAAAATACATGGAGTTGAAGAGCGGGATTTATGAAAAATGAAATGAAAACACCCTGTTATCTTTTTGATGAAGGGGAGTGCATGAGCAGGGTGGAGAAAATTAAAAAGGAAACAGCAGCCTGGGGCGGAAAAATTTGTTTTGCGATTAAAGCAAATCCTTTTTTAGTTCCCAGTCTTATAGATGTGGCTGATAAGTTTGAGGTTTGCTCTCCGGGGGAACTGGAGATATGCAGAAAATATCATGTACCGGGAGAAAAGATTCTTTTTTCGGGCGTGGTCAAAACAAAAGAAAATATTGAGCGGGCGCTTGCGTATCCGGTTGATGTGATCACGTTGGAATCTATGACCCAGTGGGAACTTTTGAAAGAATGTGTTTTAGTTTCGGACAATGCCAACCTATACAACAGAAAGCAAATCATAAAGATTATGCCTCGTTTATCCAACGGAGCACAGTTTGGAATGGAAGAGAAACAGCTTTTTCAGATTATAGATGAACAGAGGTCCATGGGGAATATTGTAGTAGAAGGGATTCATTATTTTACCGGAACACAGAAAAGGGATAATAAATTTGAAAAGGAACTCGAAGCGGCTGCCGGGATCATGAAAACGATTAGGGAGGACTATGATTTAAGCGATTTAATACTTGAATACGGGCCCGGATTTGCCGTTCCTTATTTTATCAACGATGATTTTAGCAGATCTTTGGAATCAATTACGCGGTTGAAGGAATATATTATGGAGCGCAAATTTCCGTTTGGAATCGATATTGAGCTGGGACGCTATCTGGCGGCTTCCTGCGGTATGTATCTGACGAGTATTGTTGATATCAAAAGCGTTGGTGGGAGAAATTATTGTCTGGTAGACGGCGGTATTCATCATGTAAATTACTATGGTTCCAATATGGCTATGCGGACACCGGTTATCCGGCATATGAAGGAAAATGAAAAGATACGGTTCGGCCAGGAAGCAAATGAAATTAAGGATTACATGGTATGCGGTTCTTTGTGTACTTTTGCGGATATACTGGTAAGGGGCTTGCCATTGGATTCGCCCGCAATCGGAGATTTGCTGATTTTTGAAAATATCGGAGCATATTCTGTAACTGAAGGCAGTTATTTGTTCTTAAGCAGAGATTTGCCAGGAATATATTTAAGAGAAAAGAGTGGAAATATTCGAAAGCTGCGTCCTCATACGCCGAGTTATGAAATTAATTCTATACAATCGGGGATTGGCGATGCTTCAGAAGGGAGGGTACTATGATTAAAAAATTCGAAATGGCATGTTTGGCAGCGTCTATGGCTGTGATGTTCACAGCCTGCGGAGGCGGCGGCAGCGCGGACAGCGTAAAGGATGAAGCCGCGGCGACCGGGGCATATGACACCGTCGTATATGACAATGGGGCAGGCTATGCTGCAGCGGAGGAAGCCGGGTATGAGGCTGAAGCAGAAGCGTCAGGCAGCACGCAGGTTCAGGAGACGAACCGAAAGCTGATTAAAACTGTCAATATGAATGTGGAGACAGAGGATTTCGACGGTTTACTGCCCGATCTGGAAACGCAGATTACACAGCTGGGCGGGTACATAGAGAGCATATCTGTGGACGACAGAAGCTACAGCTATCCGGAGAACACGGAATATCTGCGTTATGCAAGCATGACGGCGCGTATTCCGAAGGAAAATCTGGATGGATTCCTTGCGCATGTGGGAGAACGGTCAAACGTGGTGAGCAGGTCGGAAAATGTCGAGGATGTGACATTCAGTATGTGGACTTGGAGAGCCATAAGAAAGCGCTTGTGACGGAGCAGGACAGGCTGCTGGAGCTGATGGAGCAGGCGGAGACTGTGGAGGATATCATCACGATCGAAGGACGTCTGTCCGAGGTCCGCTATCAGATTGAGAGTATGGAATCCCAGCTTCGGACTTACGACAATAAGGTTGATTACAGTACTGTCTATCTTTATATCAACGAGGTAAGGCGTTATTCGCCGTCGGAGGAGGCCGGCGTCGGAGAGCGGATTAAGTCGGGATTCTTAAAGAGCCTTGACGGCGTCGTTTGCAGTCAATATCCCTTATCTGTTTGTGTGGGCGGTTATTATCGTAATTCTGATAGTTATAATCAGACTGATTATCGTAAAAAGTGAGAAAAAGAGTTTACAGCGCAGGAAAACACCCGGACCCGTGCCGGTTTACCCGAATCAGAATCCGTACCCTTATCAGTACACGGCGGCGAACAGTCCGTATCCGCCGGCAGGGGCGGCGGGAAACGCCGGAATGACCGGGAATGCCGGAACGCTTGGGAATGCAGGAATGCCCGGAACAGTAAAACAGCCGGACGAAGAACAGGGGAAGAAAAAGGCAGATGATGGAAAATAAACAGTTTAAGGCAGGCTTTGCCACGCTGATTGGCAGACCAAACGTAGGCAAATCGACTTTGATGAACGCGCTGATCGGCCAGAAGATTGCGATCACCTCGAACAAACCGCAGACTACCAGAAACAGGATCAGGACGGTATATACCTCGGACAAAGGCCAGATTGTATTTTTAGATACGCCGGGCATTCATAAGGCAAAAAATAAATTAGGCGACTATATGGTGAACGCGGCGGAAAAGACAATACCGGAGGTGGACGTCATTCTGTGGCTTGTTGAGCCGGCCGGTTATATCGGCGCGGGAGAGAGGCATATCATTGAGCAGCTTCGGAACGTAAAAGCGCCTGTCTTTCTTGTGATCAATAAGATCGACACAATAAGGAAGGAGCAGATACTTTCCTGTATCGATCTGTACAGGCAGCAGCTTGATTTTGCCGAAATCATACCGGTTTCGGCGCTGAAAAAGGATGGCATAAATGAACTGGCGGATTGTATTATGAAATATCTGCCTTATGGAGAACCGTTTTATGATGAGGATACTGTGACCGACCAGCCCGTGCGGCGGATTGTTTCGGAGCTGATCAGGGAGAAGGCGTTAAAATGTCTGGAGGATGAGATCCCCCACGGCATCGCCGTCACGATCGAGACGATGAAGTACAGAAAGCGCATTGTAGATATCGAGGCGACCATCGTCTGCGAGAAGGAATCCCATAAAGGCATCATAATCGGAAAGCAGGGGAGTATGCTCAAAAAGATCGGTTCCATGGCAAGACCGGAGATTGAGGATTTAGTGGAAAGCCAGGTAAACCTGAAGCTTTGGGTCAAGGTAAAAAAGGATTGGCGCGACAGCGATTATCT
>CAZGMH010000203.1:0-3604 GCA_964526765.1 uncultured Eubacterium sp. | reverse complement strand
ATTTTTATTCTGCTTTTCCTATCATACAAGAAAAATGTGCCTCGCACAGTATCGCAGACAAAAATTTAAAAAGCACAGCTTTTCTTGCCGCGCGCGCAGCTGCGCGTCATTTGCCCGCAGGGCTTTATTTCATAAGAATATTGCAGAGCAATTTCTTATGAAATAAAAGAAATGCAAACAGATATCCCCACATCTTATTTGCATTTCTTTTTTTCACATTATAATTACGATTCTCTCCTGACCGTTAATCGAAATCAAACTTATCGAATCTCTTGTGCATTGCACGATAACGGAAACGAATCATTTCATTTTTTTCCAAAACGTCCTGTTCTGTCCCTGTATACTGGCAGCGAATGCAGTAAAATTCTTCTTTATCCTTATCATAAAACATATCGATGTCCAAATCTCTCATGAAGCAGGACGGGCATCTATAATTTAATTTGCCTTTTCCAGATTGAGCCATGTTGCAAATACCTCCTTATCTGATATCTTTTTCCTGTATCCCAGGGTAAACATTGGTGAGAATGCATATCCCTCTCTGATATATCCTTCCGCCTTGTCGGAGGCTGTCAGGGAAACTTTTGTTTCGATTGCCGGAATTACAGCGCTTACTGCATCCGCGCCCTCCAAAGACTCCTCACGGCATCTGTACTCGTAGTTAATAACCTTCTCATCAGCGCCTTCGCATTTCAATATAATACCTGTCATATCCTCCGGATACTCGGTTGTACCATAGCATGCAACCATGTATTCGTTTAAGGTAACATCTGCATTCGGATCGCTCATTTCAAGAATATTACGTTCAATCCTGATGCTGCCGGAACCTTCCTCAAAATATTCCTTTGTCTGCAATGTCACGGACAGTCCTCTGAACTCAATCGTTACCGGGTCCAGCGTCAGGATACGTGTGTTTCCTTCCTGTGAGAAATGCGCTTTGGTACGGCACAGGGCAAGGTCAACCTCCTCACCGTTACAGGAGAGTTTCGCACTTCTGATCGTGCCCTCGCCTGCATAGTGGGTGAAATATCCCGCACGGTATTTCTCCTGAATCAGGAACGGATAAGATGCATCCTGTACATGCTTTGTACCGATACCAACCGGCCACTCCAATTTTGCTGCATACGGACGGAGGTCAACAACCGCGCCGCCCTGATCCATATTGACGCAAGCTCTCATATACGGATCACAGTACCAGAACAACTGCTTGTCAGAGCCATATAAAATATCTCTCCACAGTGCGCATTCCGGCTCTGTGTAAGATTTTTTCTTCCTATAATAATCAGCAAACTCAGACATTGTCATATCTACCAGTTTACCCTCTTTTTTCAGTTGTCCGTAATATTTGCATCCGTCGCTGTAGGATTTCTCAAGCAGCTCATAAGGAGCCTCCCAGCGTCCCATCTTGTTCATCCAGCCCGGTCCGACGAACATCATATTGTATGCATATCCGTTGTTGTATTTCTCCAAATGGCGGTACTGGTCAATCAGGTTGTACAGATATGGATACTCCCATGTCTGGGTATCATAAATCATACCACGCAGTACGTTCTGCGGATGAGTGCCAAAGTTGGAACCATTGCCGTCGTAGCAGGCAATCAGGTCACGGGAAAGATGCGGGATTGCCACAATACCGCTGTCCTCAGCCTCGTTTGCTGCCGGAGCATGGGTATTCTGTTTCGAAGGAATCCACGGCGCCCACGGACCGCCGTCAAACAATGTATACCAGGAATTGTTACAGGTATGATAAGCTTTTGGACCTTCCTCCCAGCAGGTAGCAATCGCACATTTTACCGACGGATAAGTCTCTTTGATATAGTTTGTTAAATCCGCATCCATGTAATAGGAGCCTGTAGATTCCGGGTAAAATCCAAAACGGTCATGGAATTTCTCAAATACATCATCAACAATCGCTTTCTTATCTTCCATAGAAAACATCCAGATACAGAAATCTTTTGTTTTGTATTTCTCACGGAACTCCTCACAAGGAAGTCCTAACAGTGACAATGCAATCTCATCACCGTACACTTCATGATCATGCTTTGCAATCTCTACTGCTTCATCGTTAAACAGAGATGCATACGTCATTTGAATCGTAACTTTTAAACCATTCTCATGTGCCAGTCTCTGCTGCGTTTTGAAAATATCAAGAGATTCGGTGAGAAGCGCTTTATCTCCGATATCCTCTTCTTTGCCCTGTCCGGTCACTGTCGCGGAATATTCCGGTACCATCTCCGGGCGGTGGATGATGTTTACAACAAATTTGTCCATCCTTTTTCCCTCCGTTATCATTATAGTTTCTCCTGCCTGGGAGTTGTAACCTGCTTTTGCGCAATCGGTTGTTCTATGCTGATAGTATATCAGGTTATCATCCTATTGTCAATGTACATATTTGATAGTTTCAACGCCGTTTTTTACTTCGTGGATTCGCGCATCACAATCTCATAGGACAGCAGCCTGTGTTTCTGTGTATCCCTGCCGTCAATTACATCCAGCAGCGCTTTTCCCGCTTCAATTCCAAGTTCCCTCGCGTCAAATTCCAGAGAGGTGATGGAAGGAATACTGTTTTCCAACACAGAACTGCCATAAAAAGATGCCAGGCGGACATCCTCCGGAATCCTTCTTCCATCCTGACGCAGTTTTCGCAGCACATGACCGCAGATTGCATCATCCATACACAAAATACAGTCCGCCCCCTTTTCCATCACTTCATCTACCGCCCCGTCAACGGAAGCCCTGCTTTCCAGATTCAGACAAATCAAATCTTCCTGCGGCTTCATTTCTGTCTGTTCAAAAGCATCCAAAAAGCCCTGCAGACGGTTTCTGGTAACAACAAGAGATTCCATTCCCCCGAGCAATGCAATTTTTTCCATCCGGCGCATAAGCAATATCCCCGTAAGTTCCCTGCATGCGCTTCTCTGGTCATGATCCACCTGATACACATTCGGATAATCCGTGCTTCCCACTGTTACAAAGGGAATCTGTCTGCTCTGCAGCAGTTCTATCTGGATATCCTTCAGATATGTGCGCAGTAAAATCACCCCATCCACTTTCCGGTTCATTAAAATACGCTCCAGGCTGGAACTGTCATTTTCCTTTCCGATACACAGCAGCACACCATATTCCATCCGTCCCGCAATTTCCTGGATTCCGATAATTGCCTGCTGAAAAAACGGCAGATCGGACAAATTGTAGTCCTCCGGCATTACCACGCATATGTTAAATGTTTTTGACTGCGCCAGCCCTTTTGCAATCACATTCGGCTTATAGTCATACTTTTCAATATACGCAAGTACGCGCCGCCTTGTCGCTTCACCGATTCTTCCCTTCCCGGAAATAGCCCGGCTCACCGTAGTCTTTGACACCCCAAGGGCTTCGGCTACATCCGATATCGTTATATTTTTTGCTCCTTTTTCCATCTTGATACGCTCCCCCGGCAAAAGCTGATTAAATTCTGCCGCCATTTTTATTTCCCGGTCACTTTTGTCCTGTCTGCCAGAATTATATCCCGATTACACCGCAACCACAACCCCCGTTTTGCCAAAAACATGAAAATACAGGTAACGTCATAATTTTTTTCTTTATGACGTTACCAGCGCCGATTTTT
>CAZGMH010000202.1:0-3642 GCA_964526765.1 uncultured Eubacterium sp. | reverse complement strand
TGGCGATCGTCACGCCGTCATTTACAATGAGCGGCGTCCCATAGGATTTGTCAAGTACCACGTTCCTGCCTTTTGGCCCGAGCGTCACTTTTACCGTATCCGCCAGCTTATTGACCCCGGCTTCCATCTTTTTCCTCACATCAATATCAAAGCAAATATCCTTTGCCATTTTACATTCCTTCTTTCTTTATCCATATCAGCCTGACATAACTTTTTACTCTACAATAGCGATAATATCACTCTGGCTCACGATAATAAATTCTTCCTCATCCACCTTCACCGCTGTACCTGCATATTTGGAATAAATGACTTTATCACCTTCTTTTACCTGCATGGCAGTGATTTTCCCGTCCTCCTCTTTTCCTGGTCCGACAACCACCACGACTGCTTCCTGCGGTTTTTCCTTCGCGCTGTCAGGCAGGATAATTCCGGATTTGGTCTGCTCCTCTGCCTCCTGCTGCTTTAAAACGACCCTGTCACCTAACGGTTTTAACTTCATATTTTGCCTTCCTTTCCGCCTTGTTAGCACTCGTTTCTTTTGAGTGCCAGCATAGGGCTAAAAAAATTTGCTTCTACCGAAGCATTATTTTTAAATTGTTTAATTTTAAAGTATTATGCGCCATCCAGCCGCCTTTGTCAAGAGAGTTTATAATAATTTTATATTTCCGGGTTACGATTTACAGCCGATTTGGACAGATGCACAGATTCGTTGTGCTTGCACATAAGAAGCTGTTCATCTGATCCAAATCTGACTGCGAAGCAGGAACTCCACCCACATGAGCAAAACGCACACCGCAAAGCGGGGTGCAGAAGCTGCGTAGCAGCGAGTTTTGCGAATGAGGCGTGGATGGCTGTGAATTGTAACATTTCCGGACGCTCCGATGTTCAGGACGTTCCGATCAGATCCTGGATGTTTTTGAAAATTTTCTCGGTTGTTTCCTGATAAGCGGCTATTTCTTCCCGGGAAATTCCTTTAAAAATCTGCTCCCCCAGTTCTCTTTTAATTTTTGCGATCTCCGCTATGATCGCTTCCGCCCTGTCAGTGACCAGATAATGCATGTATCGCCTGTCGTCTTTATCCGGTATCGCAGTAATCAGCTCCATACGGCACAGATTATCAATGGCCTGCGAAACGTGTCCGCGGTTCAGCTTCAATCTCCGGTGAATATCCGTCGGTGTATTCTCCTTTGTAGACCCTGAAAGATAATGCAATACTTCAATGTCCACTTTTTTTAAGTGATATTCATTTTTTATCACTGAAAAACGGCGTTCCATCAAATGCTTGAAATCACTGCCTTTTAACGCCAGTTCTAATTGTTCATCCACTGCGTTTCCCTGCCTTCCAAACAGAAACTTTAATTTTAAATATTTTAACATTCGGACTTAATTATTTCAAGTATGCTTTTATCCTTTACCTGCGAAAAAAGCGCTTCTCTTTTTTATGCGCCATGCGCTTCAGCCCATGGTAATGCCGGGATATCATCAGCAGCAGAAACGCCGTCATGCAAATTCCGGCTTCCATACCTTTGCAAAGGAACGCCGCCGGAACTGCAAAAAGGGCAATCAGTACCGCCCCCAATGGGAGATAACCCGTCAGCAAAGTTATCATACCTCCTGCAACGCAGCAGACCGCTCCCCATATAGGTATATAGATAATGAGCCAGGTGCAGGTCACTGTCACACCCTTCCCTCCATGAAAATGATTCCATGCGGGAAAATTGTGTCCAAGGACGGCGCCCATTCCTGCCCACAGGAACGCAGCGCCGCCAATGGCCGCGCCTGCCAGCTTCCATGCAGCCATAAAGGCCGCTAAAGTCTTTCCGATATCCCCGAGAAGCACGACGGCTCCGGCTTTCTTTCCCACATGGCTCATAATATTTGCCATTCCCGGATTGCCTGAACCAATCTCTTTGGCCCGCTTTCCCGTACATAATTTTGCCACCACATCGGCTGTAAGGAAATTACCAAAAATATAACCTGTCCCCATAGCCAGCAACCGCATTCCTGCCATCATGATACCGCCTCCCAGGTATGTCATATTACTGTTTTTTACGAAAGCGTTCCTGTCTCTTCCAGCGTTCCGCCCGGCAGAAGATGAAACCTGTCTCATCGGCATCACGGTCCGGAAGCGTCCTCATCCTTTATATACGAGACAATATCTCCGAAATCACAGTCAAGCGCCTTACAAATCCGGCCCAGTATTGTAAGACTTACTTCCTCCTCTTTTTTCATGCGCGTCAGCGTGTTTGGCGCCATATTTGCGGCCTTGCGCAAATCAGCCTGGCTCATTTTCTTATCAATCAGAAGTTTCCATAAACGATTATAGGATACCGCCATACGTTTCCTCCTCATCAAGCAAAAATCAACATAGACAACATACCACGGTACACTGTAAAATTCAATAGTTTTTCGCAATTTCCTGCGATTATTTCGCTTTATAATTTTTTCACTTTTGGATTATATCGCAAAAATTCCAATTTTTCACCACATTGACGAAAATTTCGGTTTGTGATATACTCTTTCTTAATTTATATGTTATTTTAAAGGAGTCTTTGATATGAGCCAGGCAAAAGTCGATCGATATAAAGCGTCAAAAAAGAACAGAAAAAAGGAAATCAAAAAAGCAAAACGGAACAAAATCCTTGCCAGAGTCATTGGCGCTCTCGCAGCGATTGCCATTGTATGTTGGATAGGTTTTTCGGGTTACTCTTATTATCAGGAGCAAAAACCAATGACCCAGACGGAGATAAACACGGATGCAATTTCCGATTATCTCAACAATCTGTCATCTTCGCTGGATGAATCCGATTCTTAATGTGAATTACCCACTACCTGAAGGTAGTGGGTTTTTGCAGTCTGATTGAAATTATGAAAAATCCGATTTTAATCAGTCTCACCTGTGTCATCCGCCTTTGCTTTATCCAGAGCCTTTTCCACTGCATTTATAAGCATTGTGGCCGTATACTGGTTTTCCTCAGAGTAAGAGATTCCCTCTATTGATTGTTTTTCATAAATCTGCTGGCTGATGCTGTCCATGGAGGATTGAACCAGCGGATACATTGTGGCTATGGTATCATTCAGATTGACCAGGGATACAGAATTAATATGATTCTCATCCACAACTACCTGCACATCCAACGTCTGCCCTTCAAATTGAAGGGAAGATGTATAAACACCTGCCTTATAAGCGGCTGTCTCTTCTGTTTCTCTATCTTTCTTTCCCGGACCAAACATATAAACCAACAGCAAAATAAGTACAATGGCCAAAACAATGAAAATAACTGTATAAATAACTTCCTTCATATGAAGCACCACAATTTTTGTCTTTGAACTCATGCATAGCTCCCCCTCATACCATAACTTTGTACAGCATATGCAGATTTTGAAAAAAATATGCGTACATTCCCGGTATTTCCGGATTGAAACTTTCAAAACAACATTTTTCATTTTTCAAAAAAGTAATTGACATCCTGTGGAATTTCGTGTATAGTATCATTTGTGTTCAGAAAAATTAAATTATTGTTATGCGCGAGTGGCTCAGTTGGTGGAGCACGACCTTGCCAAGGTCGGGGTCGCGGGTTCGAGTCCCGTCTCGCGCTTTTTTTATGCAAAAAGGTATCCCCAATGGGATACATTTTTTGC
>CAZGMH010000201.1:0-3652 GCA_964526765.1 uncultured Eubacterium sp. | reverse complement strand
GTTGTATTAAAATAGGCAGGTAAGATGAAATGAATTTTGGAGGATAGAGATGGAACAGACAAAAAATATTATGGATTACGATACCGTGTCTCTGGATGATGAAAACAGCGCGGTAATTATTATTGACCAGACAAAACTGCCGGCGAAAACAGAAATTATCGCGCTGAAAACAGCGCAGGAGATTTGGGATGCCATTTATCTGCTTCAGGTGCGCGGCGCTCCGGCAATCGGCGTAGCGGCGGCATATGGTATTTATGTGCTTTCAAAGGGTATTGACACGGATGATTTTGAAACCTTTTACGAGGAGTTTAAAAAGCAGAAAGAGTATCTGGATTCCTCACGCCCGACAGCGGTAAATCTTTCCTGGGCGTTAAACCGTATGGAGCAGGTCGTGCTTGCCAATAAAGAAAAATCCGTAGCTGAGATTAAACAGCTTTTAAAAGAAGAATCGATTGAGATTCAGGAAGAAGATATCCGTGTCTGCAAGGCAATCGGAGAATACGGCCTGACCCTTGTAAAGCCGGGTGATGGCATCCTGACACACTGCAATGCGGGAAAGCTTGCCACCAGCAAATATGGAACGGCTACCGCACCGATTTATCTTGGCCAGGAGCGGGGATACAATTTCAAAGTGTTTGCAGATGAGACAAGACCCCTTTTGCAGGGAGCCCGCCTGACCGCATTTGAACTTCAGTCCTCCGGCGTGGATGTGACTTTGATTTGCGATAATATGTCGGCTGCCGTTATGAAAAACGGATGGGTAAATGCTGTTTTTGTAGGATGTGACCGTGTAGCTGCAAATGGCGATACCGCCAATAAGATCGGTACTTCTGTTGTTGCTGCCGTTGCAAAATTATATCATGTGCCGGTATATATTGCTGCGCCGACATCCACCATTGATTTAAACACACCGACCGGGGCACAGATTAAGATTGAGCAGAGAAAACCGGAAGAAGTGACGGAAATGTGGTATAAAGAGCGGATGGCGCCGGAGGGGGTCAAAGTATTTAACCCGGCGTTTGACGTGACAGACCATGAACTGATTGCGGGTATTGTGACAGAATACGGTATTGCAAGAGCGCCGTACACAGAATCGCTGAAAGAAATTTTTGCGAAAAAGGAAGCTGAGCAGAATGCCGGATAAAATATCTTAATTCATAGGGAAAAACAGGAAAATATTTTTTCTGTATACTTCACATTTTAATAAAAATGGGGTATACTAACTAAAATTTTATAATTTTAGCAGGAGGAATTTCATATGGCAGAAAATGAACGCAGCGGATGCAGCAGTGCAGGAAGCTGTTCCGCGGAAAGTTGTGAGGGATGTCCAAGCCGTCAGCAGCCGCAGAGTTTGTTGGAGGAATTGAACCCATATTCATCTGTAAAAAAAGTAATTGGAATTGTCAGCGGTAAAGGCGGTGTCGGAAAGTCATTTGTAACCGCGTCTATTGCAAGTGCAATGCGTAAAAAGGGATATGAAGTAGGCGTTCTGGATGCGGATATTACAGGTCCGTCCATTCCGAAAATGTATGGCGTACATGGCCCGGCAACCGGAAGCGATATGGGAATTTTCCCGATTGCGGCGGATGACGGTACAAAAATCATGTCCGTCAACCTGCTGATGGAGGATGAAGAAGCTCCGGTTGTGTGGAGAGGTCCGGTTATTGCAGGGACAGTAAAACAATTTTGGTCGGATGTTGTCTGGGGAGATTTGGACTATTTGTTTGTAGACATGCCTCCGGGAACAGGGGATGTGCCCCTGACGGTCTTTCAGTCTCTTCCGGTGGATGGAATTATTATCGTGACATCCCCGCAGGAGCTTGTTCAGATGATTGTAAAGAAGGCTTACAATATGGCTGGAATGATGGATATCCCGGTTCTTGGCGTGGTGGAAAACTACAGCTTTTTAAAATGTCCGGATTGCGGAAAAGAAATCAGGATTTTCGGGGAGAGCAATATTGATGAGGTCGCCTCCGGGATGGATTTGCCGGTATTGGGAAAAATGCCGTTGGACCCGGATTATGCCCGGTTGGCGGATCAGGGATTGTTCTACAAAGCGGACAATCCATATCTTGAGGATGCGGTAAATCAGATTTTGAATCTGGAATAAAATTTCGAATAAAAAGAAAATAATGTTATCCGGATGATGCAAAAAGAGCGGTTCTTTTTCCAAAGTGTAAGGCTTATGGAAAAGTACCGCTCTTTATATTGTCTGTTATATGCGATTGACCGCTCAGGCAAGCACCTTTTTTGCCCGTCGGCGCTCCAGGCTTTCCGCAATGCTGCCGTAGCAGACAGAATACATGAATGCGGCAAGACCAAAGGCAGTGAGCACATCAAATGTAGAGTGCTGTTTCAAAAACATAGTTGAAAGAATGATGCTGGTCATCAGTATAAAAGACGCAGTTTTTAACCATTTTTTCTTTTTTAGCTTTGCGCAGTGTGTAAGGGCAAAATGTACGCCCAGGGAATTATATACATGGATACTCGGAAATAAATTCGTTGGCGTATCTGCTGCGTAAAGCTGTTTTACCATATCTACAAATATATTATCTCTCTCAAAAGATGTTGGCCGCAGTAAATGCCCGTTTGGATATACGGTGGAAATGAACAGGAAAACAGTCATCCCGGTTATGAGGAACAGACCCATTTTCTTACAGGCAGCTCCGTCTGTAAATGCGATATATATGATGGCGGCGGTCATGTAAACAAACCACAGATAATAAGGAATGATGAAAAATTCACAAAAAGGAATGTATTCATCAATCGTCATGTGTATGATATGAAATTTTGTCGTGACGGTTTTTTCCAGATAACAAAACCACGGTATATAGATGAATGCATATAACAATAAGAAAAAATGTCTGTTTTTCTTTAGAAATTCAATAACATGCTTCATGGATGTTTCCCCCGTTGATAATGGTAATAATTGACAGAAATTTCCGCTGTTCTATGGCATTGTAGCACCAAAAAACAGAAAAAACAACGAGAAAAAATCTTAATTTTTATAATTATTATATTTTCAGAAAAACAGGATTTTATTGTTGGATGAATTGTGCAACTTGTATGAACATTATGAACCTGATAGGAACGGAGGGGAAAGCTTCCCGTCCAAATATGCTCTCGCAGTACATTCGGCAGAGGAGAGAACTATTCCCGTTCTTTTACAAACTGTTCTGGCGAGGAATTTTTCATCCCGCTGCAGCTGCTGTTACGGTGATATTTGAAGCCGGTTCGGGGTATCCATACCTGTTCTTTGCCAAGATAAAAACCGGCGCAACCTCTTGAAATTACTGTGTTTCCAGGAAATTACGCCGATTTTTGTGAATCGGAGTGACAAGATTTGAACTTGCGATCTCTCGCCCCCCAGACGAGCGCTTTACCAGACTAAGCCACACCCCGAATGAAAGCATTAACCATATCCACTAAGTTCGAAAACACCTCGCTAAGTGGCTGGGTATTAGTTCTGCCAGGCTCGTGAAAAACCTCACCAAACAGAAGCTATTATATCACAAAAACGTGTTGTTGCAAATACTTTTTAAAATTTGTATAATAATTTTGTATGGCAATTTTATATAACACCATTCTATATGACATAATAATGAGGGAAAGGAACGGGAGCAGAAGTGGAAGGACAGTTTTTGACGCCATT
>CAZGMH010000200.1:0-3672 GCA_964526765.1 uncultured Eubacterium sp. | reverse complement strand
GAGCATCTGCCTTACAAGCAGAGGGTCATAGGTTCGAGCCCTATAGGTCCCATTAGTGTGAAAACACTATGCCGCAGTGGCGGAACTGGCAGACGCGCGGGACTTAAAATCCCGTGGTGGCGACATCGTACCGGTTCGATTCCGGTCTGCGGCATTAGGTTTGATTACCATTTAATTAAATATGTGTGTGTAGCTCAGCTGGATAGAGCACTTGGCTACGGACCAAGGTGTCGGGGGTTCGAATCCTCTCACGCACGTCTGATAAAAAAGAGATAGGAAGAATATCCTATCTCTTTTTTTGCGTCTTCAGATAAAATTTCTGATTTTTTTGATGAGAGCCGATGGTGTGAAAGGTGGTCAGAGTATCGATGTTTAAAGGGGTGCAACGTTTTCAGAAAAAGCCGTTATTTGGAAAAACTATCGTTTATATATAGTTCTGTCAGATGGAAAATATGTTTAAATTTTGGATTTATTATCAAATTATGGCAAAAGGTAAGAATACGATTTCATGATTATAAATTGAAAATACAAATGCGGAAGTATATAAAATAAATAAGCAACGATATTTGCAATAAAAAGCTGCAGAAAGGATAAGAAAGATGCCGGAAATATTGTTATCTACACAGGAAAAAAGAATGAAAGAGAACAATGGAAAGATTGTATTTTTCAAGGATGGTGCAAAGGATGAAAAAAGCAGGATCGCCAAAATATATGAAAGCTTTCAGAATTCAAAATCAGCGGTGGATATCCAGAGAGCACGCTATTTTACCGAATCCTTTAAAGAAACAGAAGGTCAGCCATTGTCATTACGCTGGGCGAAAGCTTTGTATCATATTGCTGAGAAAATAGATGTTATCATTGATGACAATCAGCTGTTGGCAGGGCGTGTCGGAAAACCGGGGAAGTATGGTTTGGTTTATCCGGAACTGGACGGTTGCTTTTTGAGGAGTTTCGTTGCACAGTCACAGGATAGGATTGAATCTCCTTTTGAAATTGCTCCAGAGGATATCAAAATCATTGAGGAGGAAATCGCTCCTTACTGGGAGGGAAAAACTTTTTATGAAGATCTGGCGCGTTCTCTGCCGGAAGATGTGTTAAAAATCACATATGAACCGGAGGATTTGTTTACATCAAGGTTTATTGTAAATGAGACGGCTTCCATGCGTTCGGCGCTCCAATGGGTCCATAACTACAGAACCGGAATTGAGAAGGGTTTTGAGGCAATTAAAAAAGAGGCAGAAGAAAGACTCAGGGAACTGGATGAGTTTAATCCGGTGGAGAGCGTTGATAAAGCCGCATTTTTGCAGAGTATCATCATTGTTTCTGACGCTATTATCCTGTGGGCAGCCAGATACAGTCAGAAAGCGGCTGAACTGGCACGGCTTGAGACGGACGGGAAAAGAAAAAAAGAGTTGGAGACTATCTCAGAAATCTGTGCAAAGGTTCCGCGTTATCCGGCAGAAAGTTTTTATGAGGCGCTTCAGTCCCAGTGGTTTATCCAACTGTTTTCCAGATTAGAGCAAAAAACCGGTGCGACGATATCCAATGGCAGAATGGATCAGTATCTGTATCCATATTATGAAAAAGATTTCAAAGAAGGAAAAATAAATCGGGAAACTGCAAAAGAATTGTTCCAGTGTATGTGGCTTGGCATGGCACAATATCAGGATTTGTACGTCAGTCCTGCCGGGGTAAAATTCAATGAAGGTTATGCGCACTGGGAGGCGGTGACAGTTGGCGGTGTGGATGAGAACGGTCAGGATGCAACAAATGAATTAAGCTACATTCTGTTGGAAAATAAGAGAGAGTTTCCGTTAAATTATCCTGACCTGGCAGTTAGAATTCATTCCCGCTCCCCGGAGCGTTTTCTGTATGAGGTGGCGGAAACCATCAAAGAGGGATCCGGATTTCCGAAACTGCTCAATGACGAAGAAATTATTCCGGTGTTGGTATCAAAGGGAGCAGACTTTGCATCGGCAAATGACTATGCCGTGTCAGGATGTACGGAAGTAAGAATGCCGGATTTAGATACCTTTACATCTCCGTGTCCTTTTGTGAATCTCGGAGCTATTCTGGAATTGACATTAAATAACGGACGGATGAAAAAATACGGTGATGAACTGTTGACGATTGAAACCGGTGAAGTGGAAGACTTCAAAAGCTGGGAGGAGTTGCTGGATGCGTTTCTGAAACAGGAGAGATATGCATTGAAAATTGCATTCAAACAACAATATATCGTAAATAAGACCAGACCGAAACATTTTGCATCTCCGCTGGGTTCTTCCCTGCATAAGCTGTGTATGGAAAATTGCCAGGATCTGCACAGTCAGAAAATAGACGGTGGTCTGGATATGGGATTTTTTGATTTCATCGGATTGGGAACGGCAGCAGATTCCCTTGCGGCTTTAAAAAAACATATTTTTGAAGAAAAGACGCTGACCTGGGAACAGGTAAAAACAGCATTGGATGAAAACTTTGAAGGTCATGAAGTAATCCGGCAGCGTCTGATCCATTCCCCGGCATACGGTAATGATGATGCCTATGCGGATGAGATTGCTAAATTGATTGACAGGGAGGCAGTGAAGTTTTCCGCAGAGTATTCCAAAAATCTTGGAATTTACATGGATCTGCGTTATGTATCACAGTCTGCCAATGTGCCTTTCGGAAAAGTTGTAAGCGCTCTCCCCAATGGCAGAAAATCCGGTATGGCATTATCCGATGGTTCTTCTGCTTCCCAGGGAGCTGACATCCATGGTCCGACAGCGGTATTGATGTCCAATTTTAAGACCAAAAATCCGGACTATAATAATCGCGCTTCCCGCCTGTTGAATATCAAACTCAGTCCGGCGACTGTAAAAGGGGAAGAGGGAACGCAAAAACTGATTCAGTTTATCAAAAGCTGGCGGGATTTAAAATTGTGGCATTTGCAGTTTAACATTATTAATCAGGAGACATTGCTGGATGCACAGCAGCATCCGGAAAATTACCGCAGTCTCCTGGTGAGGGTGGCAGGTTACAGCGCATACTTTGTACAATTATCGCCGGAACTTCAGGATGACATTGTGCTGAGGACGGCACATGACAGCATCGGAGCCTGATATGGAGCAGAAAGGCATTGTATTTCATATCCAAAAATATTCAGTCCATGATGGACCGGGCATACGCACCAACGTATTCCTGAAAGGGTGTCCGCTGCGGTGCCGGTGGTGTGCAAATCCGGAGTCACAGCTTGCAGCGCCGCAGCTTGCCTGGAATCAGGAGGAATGTATTGGCTGTAAGTGTTGTGTGGATGAACTGAAAACATATGGCTGTCAGTTTGTTGATAGAGATGGCCTTCACTGGACAGAGCCGGAAACGGTGGATCAAAAGAAAGTGGAGCATGTCTGCCCCACGGGGGCATTTCATGTCATAGGGAAAGAAATGACCGTATCCGAAGTGCTGGATGAGGTAGAACAAGATGATGTGTTTTATGAAAATTCAGGCGGAGGACTGACATTGAGCGGCGGAGAGCCTTTGATGCAGCCGGATTTTGCGACAGGGATTTTAAAGGAGGCAAAAAGAAGGCATATCCACCGTTCATTGGAAACCTCCGGCTATGCATCCTGGGATATCGTGAAAAGAGTTGTGGGGGAAGTGGATTATCTGCTTATGGATATCAAATGCATTGATGAT
>CAZGMH010000199.1:1454-3692 GCA_964526765.1 uncultured Eubacterium sp. | reverse complement strand
TAAGCGCTTCGCTCCTCATCACCAGTCAGCTTCGGAATCGTAATGTCCCATTTATATATCATAATAACCTCCGTCAACGTGTGATGCTTTTCTGAATCATAATAGCACAGTGGGATTTAATTCGCAAGAATCGGTTATTATAATCGGATATTATAATTGCGAAAATGGGACATAAGTGCTATGATGTACATGATTTTTCGGATTTGAATGAAAAATATGGCAAGGGGATTGATATAATAGATGAACACAATACTTTTTGATATGGACGGAACGCTGCTGGACACGGAAAAATATTACCAGAAGGCATGGCGTATGGCAGCCCGGGATTGCGGCTATGAGCTGAGTGTGGAAGATGCGCTTACACTTCGAAGTCTTGGAAAGCCTTACAATGAGGCAAGGTTTAAAGAGTGGTTCGGCGAAGATACGGACTTTTTCAAAATTCGTAACAGAAGAGTGGAGATTATGAATCCGTGGCTTGAGCGGGACGGTATTCCGTTAAAACCATATGCCCGTGAAACACTGCGGGAATTAAAAAATCGCGGCTATCGGATTGCCGTAGTGACAGCTACAGGAATTGAAAGAACGGAAGCTTATTTGAAGCAGGTGCATCTGTATGACATGTTTGATAAAATTGTCTGTGTTGCTATGGTAAAGAGAGGAAAACCGGCGCCGGATGTTTATCTTTATGCCTGTGAACAGATGGAGGTCTGTCCGAAGGAAGCCTATGCGGTGGAGGATTCCCCGAATGGCGTACGCTCGGCAGCTTCCGCCGGATGCAGGGTGATTATGGTTCCGGATTTGACAGAGCCGGATGAGGAAACGAGCGCGTTTTTATATCGACGGGCAGATAATTTAAAAGAATTATTGGAGGTGTTAAAATGACCAGACAGGAATTTTTAGAATTTATAAAGGGCAGGATGATTTTACTGGACGGTGCAACCGGATCGAACCTGCAGAGGCGCGGTATGCCCACCGGAGTATGCCCGGAGCTTTGGATTGCGGAACATGCGGATGTGCTGGCGGGACTTCAGAAAGAGTATGTGGAGGCGGGAAGCAATATTGTCTATGCGCCGACATTTTCAGGGAACCGCATTAAGATGAGCGAATATGGTCTGGAGGACCGTCTGGAAGAAATCAATACAAGGCTGGTTGAAATCAGCCGCGAAGCGGTGGGAGGGAAAGCTTTGGTGGCAGGGGATATCACCATGACCGGGGCGCAGTTGGAGCCGATGGGGGATATGACCTTTGCACAATTGCTGGATGTATATAAGGAGCAGCTTGATATTTTGCACCGCGCGGGAGTGGATTTGATTATTGTGGAGACGATGATGAGCCTGCAGGAGACGAGGGCAGCGGTGCTCGCGGCAAAAGAAATCTGTCCGGAGCTTCCGGTTATGGCGACTTTAAGCTTTACGGAGTCCGGCAATACACTGTACGGGGCGTCTGCGGAGTCGGCAGTGGCCGTGCTGCAGGAAATGGGCGTAGACGCGGTGGGTCTCAACTGCTCTGCGGGACCGGATAAGATGCTCGGCGTTATAAAAAGGATGAAAAAGGTGGCGCGGGCGCCCCTGATTGCAAAACCGAATGCCGGACTTCCAAAGATGGGAGCGGACGGGCAGACCGTTTATGATATGGATGAAACCGCCTTTGCGGACAGCATGAAGGAAATAATCGCTGCGGGGGCGCATATTGTCGGCGGATGCTGCGGTACGGCTCCGGCTTACATAGAAAAGCTGAAAGCGGCTGCAGCGGATGCCGTGCCGGTACCGGAGGATTTGAGCGATACAATCTATCTGGCAAATGAACGCCAGGTATATGAGTTTGAAGCCGGACAGAAGCTGGAGCTGGGAGACGGCATTGATTTTACAAAGGATGAAGAGCTGTTGGACGAATACAAAGACGGGGTGTTTGACACGGCGCAGGATACCGCGTTTGACCTGCAGGATGATGAGGCGGACGCACTGTTATTTACGGCAGCGGGCCTGCCGGATGAAGCGGATATTTTAAAAGAAGCGATATTTGAAGTTACGCAGTCCGTCCGTATGCCGGTTGTGATTGCCTCCGGCAGCCCGGAAGCCGTGGGACAGGTGCTTATGGAATATTCCGGAATTGCCGGGGTAATGTGCCTCTCGAAAGACGAAAATGTGCAGCAGGCAATGAAAAATACCTTAAAACAGTATAGTGCCAGATTAGTAACCCTTGACAAAGAAATTTTATGTTGCTAGAATGTAGCTTATG
>CAZGMH010000199.1:0-1354 GCA_964526765.1 uncultured Eubacterium sp. | reverse complement strand
GCCAGATTAGTAACCCTTGACAAAGAAATTTTATGTTGCTAGAATGTAGCTTATGGAAAATGCACAGTGTTTTTTGAGTTTGTGCAATCGCTGCTTTGATATGCATATGCAGTAATATTCTATAGAAGGAAAACTTTATGAGAAAACAGGTATTATCATTATTGGTGGAAAATACTTCCGGTGTGCTGAGCCATATTTCCGGTTTGTTCAGCCGCCGCGGATATAATATTGACAGCTTTTCAGCCGGCGTGACTGCGGATCCGCGCTTTACGCGGATTACCGTTGTGTCCAGCGGGGATGAGCAGATTTTGGAGCAGATTGAAAAACAGCTTGCAAAACTGGAAGATGTGATTGATATTAAGAAGCTTCGGGATGACGAGTCTGTGTGCAGGGAGCTGGTCCTGGTAAAACTGAGGGCAAAGGATACACAGCGTCAGGCAGTTCTTTCCGTTGCAAATATTTTCCGGGCTAATATCGTGGATGTGTCCAGCGATTCCATGGTAATCGAGCTTACCGGAAGCCAGAGTAAACTGGATGCCTTTTTGGATCTGGTGAGAGGATATGACATTCTCGAACTCGCAAGAACCGGAATTACCGGCTTGAGCAGAGGTACGGCGGATGTTACTATTATAAAATGACAAAAATTAAAACATCATGGAGGATAAAACGATGGCAAAAATTTATTATCAGGAAGATTGCAACCTCTCTCTGTTAGAGGGTAAAACAATCGCAGTGATCGGCTATGGCAGCCAGGGACATGCACATGCGTTAAATGCAAAAGAGTCAGGATGTAATGTTATCATTGGCCTTTATGAAGGCAGCAAGTCCTGGGCGAAAGCGCAGGCGCAGGGATTTGAAGTATATACAACTGCCGAAGCAGCAAAAAAAGCTGATATCATCATGATTTTGATCAATGACGAGCTTCAGGCGGATATGTACAAAAAAGACATTGAGCCGAATCTGGAAGAAGGCAACATGCTGATGTTTGCGCACGGCTTTAACATTCATTTCGGATGTATCACACCGCCGCCATATGTAGACGTGACAATGATCGCCCCCAAGGGACCGGGTCATACGGTAAGAAGCGAGTACCAGGCAGGAAAAGGCGTTCCGTGTCTGGTAGCGGTAGAGCAGGATGCAACCGGAAAAGCCCTGGAGACAGCGCTTG
The DNA here is from genome assembly GCA_964526765.1 of uncultured Eubacterium sp. Lineage (GTDB taxonomy): Bacteria > Bacillota > Clostridia > Lachnospirales > Lachnospiraceae > Eubacterium_I. Next base: position 186 of record CAZGMH010000199.1, on the reverse strand, counting down.
CTTATGCGCTGGCAATCGGCGGAGCAAGGGCAGGCGTTCTTGAGACAACCTTCCGCACAGAGACAGAGACAGACCTTTTCGGCGAGCAGGCAGTTCTCTGCGGCGGCGTCTGCGCATTGATGCAGGCAGGTTTTGAAACTCTGGTTGAAGCCGGATACGATCCGAGAAATGCATATTTTGAGTGTA
>CAZGMH010000198.1:1624-3708 GCA_964526765.1 uncultured Eubacterium sp. | reverse complement strand
AACTGAAAACTGCCGTCCTGCATCTTATATCTTACAAGTTATGTAACCTTTAACGCATTGTAATATAACCACGATAATTTGCCAGGTTGTTGCTCGGTGTGTAGTCAGCTACCGCAGCGCTGCAAATGTTGTGGTATGGTTTCAGGAACGGGAACGCATCCTGCTGAGCCCACTCAGGTTTCTCCAAAGCTTTGGTATCTTCTACCATTACTTTGTACCAGCCGGACTGATTCTCAAACCAGAGCTCTAATACATAATCCATCACACATCCGTTAATATCTTTCTTTACATTGCTGCAGAGAATACGTGTACACTCAGGAGCCGCCTCAAAAATCGGGATCACTTTTTCAAACAGCCATTTCTCGCCTTCCGCTTTGTCTACACCCTCCGGGAAGCCGATTGCCATATTGAAACGATAGTTCGCTCCGTCTTCGATGGTACGTCCTTTTCCCTTGATATCTTTCTCCCACCACATTGGAAGAAATGCAAAGATAAACGGTTTGCCCTCCGCACTATTGGACTTGCGAGCTTCATTTCCGGCATCACCCTCTGTCTCAATCTGACCGCCGTTTAATGCGGATGCAGGAAGATTGCCCTGCCATACGAGTACATCCAGAGGGAAAGTCTCTGCAATCGCTTTAATCTCAAGACGCGGGTCAAGGTCGCTTACCAGCCAGTGATGCTCGGTAAGCTGCATTCTCGCATATCCAAAACGATCTCCTTCCGGCGGAATCGGGAAAGATGGATAGAATGCATATTTTGTAACATACGGCTCAAACTGGGAAATACTGTCCGGGATATGAGTCTTATAAAGCCATCTCTGCAAATTTGGTCTGTAATCTTCACATGCGCAGTCTACATAAATCAGGCTTCGCATCGGCTCGAATTTGAAATCTGCCATTTTTAATACCTTCTTTCTTATCTATTTGCCCCTTTTGGAAAACATTATCTATAAAAGACCCGATACATCAGCACGGAATCTTTTATTTTACTTTTGACGGAGGCGTAGTCGGCTCGCAAACTGCCGTATAGTGAGCTTTACGCGCTTTGAACTCAGGATCTTTGTAGAGATCCATCAAACGTCCCTCGTTCTCGAAAATATCTTTACCATGCGCAACTTTACCGCTTATGAGGTCATGCGCATGTTCCAAATGTCCGTTCGGCACAATGGATTCGTCATTTGTAAACTTAAACGCGCCGTCCACAAGATTGAGTCTGCCTTCCAGACCGCAGTACTCGCATACGCAATGATTTGTTCCCGGGAAAATGTAGAATGCATTACCCTGGCAATGCGGGCAGGCGCCCTCCGTACCTTTCCAGAGCGACAGATCCTCAGATCCTTCAATCTGGATATCATTGTCAATAATATACTGAGCTGCTTCTACAAGATTCTTTGCGATCACTTTCATACGCTCAATCTTGTCATCCTGCATGATGACGTCCTTGCACCATGAGAAATATTCATTATTCACGATCTTCCAGCCCGGGCTGAGCGCAAGCATCGCATGATCCGTCTCACAGCGTACCGCCCAGTCGGAACCGCCGATTCCGACAAAAGACATCGCTTTCTGTTTGAAATATCTGGGGTTCAATCCCTCTTTCCCCTGTTCTTTTAACTTGCCGTCCAGCATCTTTAACATGCCTGTGTCATGTCCGGGACCCATACGGTCTGTGATCACATGATACAAACCGGAAGCGCCGGATTCGAAAATAGGATCTACCATCAGGACGCCGTCAGCCTCAATGAGCTTTTCATAAAACGCTTTGTAATCATCCCGCTGAGAGCAGATCATACCTTTGCCCATTACCAGACCGCGTGAACATGCAACGCACCCTGAGCAATACTTGATATCCCAGTCGAGCAAATGAATAAATTCAATTTCCGCCCCCATTTCCTTTGCTGTTTCAAGGGCAACGCGACACATCGTGTCATTGTTTCCGTTCTTTGTTCCAAGAGAAACGCCTAAAATTTTCATCTTTATCCTCCTTATTTATAAAATACCTCGCTAAACGCTCATATTATACCGTGTTCACTAAGCTCATACTTCACTTCCCGTTCGTATTCGCTAAGTGTACAGGTATTA
>CAZGMH010000198.1:0-1524 GCA_964526765.1 uncultured Eubacterium sp. | reverse complement strand
TTCACTAAGCTCATACTTCACTTCCCGTTCGTATTCGCTAAGTGTACAGGTATTATTCGCACTAAGCTCGAAAGTACCTCGCTAAGTGCTCATATTATACCGTGTTCACTAAGCTCATACTTCACTTCCCGTTCGTATTCGCTAAGTGTACAGGTATTACTCGCACTAAGCTCGAAAGTACCTCGCTAAGTGCTCATATTATACCACATTTTAATTATTTTTTGTGTATTTTTATTATAATTTTTCATAATTTTATTGTCAAATGTACATTTTGCATTATTCTTTATCCCGGGAAATAAAAAAGGAGTGCATTTTGCAAACTCAGCTGCACAAATACGCTCCTTTTTTCGTTTATTTTGCATTTCTTCCGTAATATGAGAAAATCTTCCAGAACGACGTTTCCTGAAGCAAATTACGGCGCGGTTCTTTTTTATTTTTTGTTATGCAAAAAACGGATTACTGATTCAGAATTTGAACAGCTTCCGGGCATTCCCGCTGCAAACCTTTTCCAGATATTCCCGCGTGAATCCGAAGTTCATCATATCCTCCCGCTTTTTGAGGATCATCGGCGCCGGCGTATACGGAAAATCTCCCCCGAACAAAATATGGTCCTCATCCGCCAGGGTCTGCAAAACGTGAATCCCTCTGGGAAATGCGTCTCCGGCAATGTCAAAGTAAAGGGACTGCAGCCCTTTTTGTATATTAACAGCTTTTCCGACGCCTTTTTGTTCCAGCAGCTTTGTAATCCCTGTCAGACGGTCAACGATATTCGGAAGAAAAGAGCCGCAATGCGGAACCAATACTTTCACATCAGGATATTTTTCCAATGTTCCCTGCGCCAGGAGATTCACAACTGCTCTGGTCGTATCATTGATAAATTCCAGAAGCGGCATCGGACCGCTGGTAAAGCATCCCTCCGGCACTGCCTGAGGTCTGGAAGGGTGAAGGATGATAACACTGCTTTTCTCATTTAAGTATTCCATCAGGGGATTAAGCCTTTCATCTCCCAGATACAATCCGTTCGACTGGCTCGCCAACTTAACTCCACAGGCGCCGAGACATTCAAAGGCATATTTTGCCTCGTCAAGCGCGCCGTCCACATCCGGAAGCGGAAGCGTCGCAGCAAAAGAAAATTTGTCCGGATATTGCCGTTTTAATTCTGCCGCTTCCTCATTAATACTGCGATTTAATTCTCTCGCAAATCCATTATCCCCAAAATGCGGATGAGGCGTTGACAACGACAGTACAGCATGATCGATTCCCACTTTTTCCATATAGGAAAACTGCATATCCAAATTCCATTCGGGAACCGGGAACCCGTCTTCATTTATCCTGTCATATTTCCGCAGCGCATCGATATAACGTTCTGTCAGGAAATGACAATGTACGTCTGTAATTCTCATGATTTATTTTCCCCCAGTCGTGCAAGAAAAGTGTGCTTAGAACACCCTCACGGACAAAGATTTCAAAAGCACAGCTTTTCTTGCCGCGCCGAGTGCAGCCGCTTTAGCGGCTTTATTCCCT
>CAZGMH010000197.1:0-3753 GCA_964526765.1 uncultured Eubacterium sp. | reverse complement strand
ATGTGTTTTATGAATTATATGTAAAACCGGAATATGCAAAGGAACCTGCCTGCTCACCGATTTTTGCATCGGAAGGGCAGCTGAAAGGACTTCCGGCTGCAATCATTTATACAGCGGACTATGATATTCTCCGGGAAGAAGGGAAAGAATATGCCCGTATGCTTCAGAATGCCGGTGTTGAGGTATACTATTCCATGGCGAAAGATATGCCCCATGGATATTATGAATATGGATTCGGAACAAATATGGGTCAGGATTTTCTTGATGATGGAATAAAAGGGCAGATTGCAGACGGTTCCGTTGCAAGGGAGGCTCAGAAATGCCTTGATTTTATCAAAGCACATTATACAGAGAATAAAAACTGAAGCTTTCTTTTTCGTAAAAGAAAAGACCTCCGTTTCCCATGAGCGGGAGCGGAGGTCTTTTTTAGGGTTTTGCAGGACATAGATTTTATCCATAGTATTTCTCCTTTATGTTATATATGAAAATATTGTATCAGATTTTGTTAAGCTTTTCCATGTCTGCAGGAGTTTTCCCCTGAAAAATTTTTCCAGGTATTGCTCTATTATCTGCTGCTTGCCGGATTTGTTCAGGAATTCCCATGTTCTAAGGCTTGTAACTTTTCCGGCATTATGGTAAACTTTTAGAAGTTCAAATAAGAAATGGGAGGGCGCACACGTGGGTAAAGTAGCGATTGTGACAGACAGTAACAGCGGCATCACGCAGGAACAGGCAAAAGAGATGGGAATCCGTGTCATGCCGATGCCTTTTTATATTAATGAAGAGATGTTCCTGGAAGATATTGATCTTACGCAGGAACAGTTTTATGAGAAATTGACGGATGGCTCGGATATTCATACATCCACACCGATCCTGACGGATTTTACAGAACTCTGGGACGGACTTTTGCAGGACTATGACGAGATTATCCATATTCCAATGTCCAGCGGGCTTTCCAGCACATGTTCTACGGCAGCCATGCTGGCGCAGGATTATAAGGGAAAGGTATTTGTCGTGGACAATCAGCGGATTTCCGTTACGCAGCGCCAGTCTGTCCTGGATGCGATGATGCTGGCGGAAGCGGGAAAATCCGGTCAGGAAATTTATGATAAGCTGATGGAAAACAAGATGGAATCCAGTATTTATATTATGCTGGATACCCTGTACTATCTGAAAAAAGGCGGGCGCATTACTCCGGCTGCAGCGGCTTTGGGAACTTTGCTCAAGCTGAAACCGGTGCTGCAGATTCAGGGAGAAAAGCTGGATGCTTTTGCAAAAGCGCGCACGGTAAAACAGGGGAAAGCCATCATGATTAAACAGATTAAAGATGACTGTGAAAAACGTTTTGGTTCTGCGGATGGAACCAATATTCATATTTCCATGGCGTATACGCATGATCTGGAAGCCGCTTTGGAATTTAAGAAAGAAGTACAGGCAGAGTTCCCGGATCATGATATCGTGCTGAATCCGCTTTCGCTGAGCATTGCCTGCCATATTGGGCCGGGTTCCCTGGCAGTGACGGCGACCAAAGCGATCAGCATAGATTAAGAGCCAAAGTTGAGGGGACAGCAGCCTGTCCGGATGCATATCAGGTATGAGGTAATGTGAATGGATTTTGAAGAACTGAAAAAATTGAGGAACCGGGGATTTATCAAAGAAATCGGATTTGCCGTCACGGATATCAGGGATGGATATGCGAAAGGGGAATTAAAGCTTGAGCCTATGCACAGAAATCCTATTGGTTCCACGCACGGGGGCGTATTGTTTTCGATAGCCGATACGGTTGCCGGAACTGCGGCGGTCAGCCGGGGCAGATCTGTAACGACGCTTTCCGGGAATATCAATTATTTAAGGCCGGCGATGAACTGTGAAAAGCTGATCGCCGAATCCCGCGAGATTAAAGTGGGGAAAAAGGTAGGCGTTTATGGAGTGACGATTTGCAATGAGAAAGAGGAAGTCCTTGCTGTGGCGACGATGACATTTTCCTACTTTGACAAAGAAATCCTCTTAGAGAAAAGCGATGATCTCCCATGAATTTGACCATGGAATACCATAAGGTATTTTACCGCGCCGGGAATTCAAGACCCGCTCGCGATTGCGGGCGGGAACTGACGGGACAAAAGATATAAGATGGGATTATGAAACGTATAATAAATATTAATTTTACTTATACATTGCTTTCGCGTATAATCAGAAAGTAAAACAGGTATTGTTATGGGCAGGTTTTACAGCGTTTCCGGGAAAGCGCGGCATGATGCGCCGCCAAAGCCCGGAAAATCCGGCGCGTCAAAGCGCGCTGGAAAACCTGTTCATTTTTATGTTAAGGAGGAATCTCAATATGGTAAAAGCAGTCGTTGGAGCAAACTGGGGCGATGAGGGAAAAGGTAAGATTACCGATATGCTGGCGAAGGAGGCAGATATCATCGTTCGTTTTCAGGGCGGCGCAAACGCAGGCCACACAATTGTAAATAATTATGGTAAATTTGCCCTGCACACGCTTCCGTCCGGATGTTTCTATGACCACACAACCAGCGTTATCGGTAATGGCGTGGCATTAAATATTCCCGTGCTTTTCAGGGAAATACAGGATATTATCGATAAGGGAGTCCCGGCGCCGAAAATTCTTGTATCCGACCGTGCGCAGCTGGTAATGCCGTATCATATCCTGTTTGACCAATATGAGGAGGAACGTCTTGGGGGAAAATCCTTTGGCTCCACAAAATCCGGCATTGCGCCGTTTTACTCTGACAAATACGCCAAAATTGGTTTTCAGGTAAGCGAATTGTTTGATGAAGAATTGCTGAAAGAGAAAGTAGTGCGCGTCAGCGAGACGAAAAACGTCCTGCTGGAGCATTTATATCACAAACCGTTGATCAACCCGGATGAACTGCTTGAGACACTGCATGAATACAGAGATATGGCGGCCCCTTATGTGTGTGATGTTTCCGCTTACCTCTGGAACGCCATCAGGGAAGGCAGGGAAATTTTGCTGGAAGGCCAGCTTGGGACCTTAAAGGACCCGGATCACGGCATTTATCCGATGGTTACTTCATCCTCCACCCTGGCTGCTTACGGCGCAATCGGCGCAGGTATTCCGCCATATGAGATCAAAAAAGTGATTACTGTCTGCAAGGCATATTCCAGCGCGGTTGGCGCGGGAGCTTTTGTCAGCGAGATATTCGGAGAGGAAGCGGACGAGTTAAGAAGGCGCGGCGGCGATGGCGGCGAGTATGGCGCAACTACGGGAAGACCGAGACGTATGGGATGGTTCGACTGTGTGGCAAGCAAATACGGATGCCGTCTGCAGGGCGCTACGGATGTGGCGTTTACCGTGTTGGACGTACTCGGCTATCTTGATGAAATCCCTGTGTGCGTGGGATATGAAATTGACGGGGAAGTGACCACTGATTTCCCGACAACGGCAAAGCTTAAGAAAGCAAAACCGGCGCTTAAGATCCTTCCGGGCTGGAAGAGTGATATCCGGGGCATCAGAAAATATGAGGATCTGCCGGAAAACTGCCGGAATTATGTGGAATTTATCGAGGCACAGATCGGTTTCCCGATCACCATGGTTTCCAATGGACCGGGGAGGGAAGATATTATTTACAGATAAGAATTTTAAGGACGTCCGGAATATGCGCCGCGGCGTATCTGAATTGAAATTTACAAAAGCCCTTTCTCTGCCGTTATGGCAAAGAGAGGGCTTTTGGGTTAAATTGTGTAAAATGAACGCAGGAATTTTGAAAACCTATT
>CAZGMH010000196.1:0-3763 GCA_964526765.1 uncultured Eubacterium sp. | reverse complement strand
CCCTGTTTCTCCAGAAATTTCTGCATTACCAGATTATCCCTGTGCGTATCAATCCGTATCCAACTGATTCCCTTTATCCGGCAGCTTTCGCGGGCAAAATCCATCAGCTTTCCCGCCACTCCCCTGTCTTTCATTTTCTCTGCCGCGGCAATCCGGTGAATCACCGCATAGGAAACATCCGCCCGCCAATTTCCATCGTAAATATCCGCATATACAGGCTCAGGTTCAAAGGAAATTACCGCTGTCCCCACAACCTGTTCCCGCCCGTTCTCCGTAATACAGGCCACATAACTGATCTCTTTTTCTATATCTGCCTTAGCCGTTTCCTCATTCGGATAGCCATCCTGCCACTGATCAACGCCGCGCTTTTTTAAACTCTCCACAGCCTGTCTGATAATTTCCATAATTGCAGGCAGGTCGCTAAAACAGGCTTTTCTAATCTCAATCGTACTCATTTACAAATCTCCATGCTTTACTTATAACAGTCAGACAACTTCTTTTCCCAGTTTCCTGTAAACTGTCATCATCATCGTAATAAAACATGCCAGTCCGCCAACCGCATTGGAAATCGGTTCTGCCATAAATACGCCGTCTACCCCCAGTCCTGCCAGGGCCGGAAGCAGCAATGTCAGCGGAACGACAATGACAATCTTTCGGAAAATGGAAAAAAACATCGCCCGTTTTGGTTTGCCCAGCGCCGTGAACACAGTCTGTCCAATAAACTGAAATGCCATGAAGAAAAATCCGAAAAAGTAAATATGCATAGATGGAATTCCCATTGTCAGCATATCGCCGCTCCCGCCAAACAATTGTATAAAAAAGTTTGGAAAGGCAGATACGATTCCCCATGCGGCCAGAGTATAAACCAGCATCACCGCTCCCATATCCCGGATGGTTTTTTTCACCCGGTCATACAGCTTTGCCCCATAGTTATAACTCAAGACAGGCTGTCCCGCGCTGGAAAAGCCATTAACCGGAAGGGAAATAATCTCCCGTGTTGAATTGATAATCGTCATAATCCCGACATACACATCCCCGCCGTGAAGCTGCAGCGTCGCATTGCATACCATCTGCACCACAGAATTCGTGACAGACATGGTAAAACCGGACAATCCCAGCGCAAGTATTTTTTTCACCCGTCGTCCGCTTAAATGAAGCTGCTTTCTCCGGATGCAAATCAGCGCTCTTTTTCCCGTCAGGAACCGCACCGTCCACGCCGCTGCAAAAAACTGTGAAATTACCGTTGCGATGGCGGCGCCGCGCACCCCCATTCCAAAACTGAAAATAAACAACGGATCCAGTATCATGTTTAAACCGGCTCCGATTGCAACCGTACACATACCGGTTTTTGCAAATCCCTGGGCGTTGATAAAATTATTCAGCCCCAGGCTTAACAGGACAAACACCGTTCCCAGCAGATAAATCGTGATATACTCATTTGCGTAGGGCCATGTCACTTCACTGGCGCCTAAAAGCATCAGAAGGGGTTTTTTAAAAATCAGTCCAACGGCTGTTAACACAACCGCAAATAAAATCAGAAGCATCACAGAATTTCCCAGAATTGCTTCGGCTTCTTCATCATTTTTCCGGCCGCGCTCGATAGAAAACAGCGGCGCGCCGCCTGTTCCAATCAAATTGGCAAAAGCAATCACAATCGTAATCATGGGCAGACACACGCCTACTCCTGTCAGCGCATCCATGGAAGCCCCGCCTATGCGCCCGATAAACATGCGGTCTACCACATTGTAGAGTACGTTAATAAGCTGCGCCATAGTCATCGGAACAGCCAGACGCAGCAGCGTTTTCATAATATTTCCCTGAGAAAAATCTCCGTTTTGTTCTGTATTCATACAAGCCTCATCCGCAATCTCTCATAACGTTTTCTGAACAGCCGTTATTTCCCACAGCCGCAGCATTTATGTATCCGGTCCGTGTGCAAAAGCATTGGAATCCATACTTTTCCACGATTTTCATATCTTTCTCCACATTCCTCAAATCCGGTTATCCCAAAAAATTTTTCCGTCCCGGCAAGGGCATCCAGATATATCTCCCGCGCATTAGACATGATCGCTTTATCAATCAAAAGGCGAATCAGAAAATCCCCATATTTTTGTCCGCGATACTCCTGCAAAACAGCGATTCCCGCTATCGTAAACCGGTCTCCGTCATAAGATATGCATCCCGTTCCTGCCGGGCAATCCCCATCATAGACAACCGCATACATACAAAATTCATCCGGCATTTCCCCGGATTCTTCGATTCCTAATTCCTGTGTAAAAACCTTTTGGCGTATCTCCTTTACCTGCGCCAGATCACCCGTTCCTGATACAAATCTTCCAAATACCATCTTCCTCATCCTCGCTCTCAATAATTTCTCCCCGATAGCCACACCCGTTTTTTACCTGCCAACTATAAAAATCCGCTTTTGGTACTCCATAGGCTTCCATAATTGACATTATTGTACCACCGTGAGCCACAATTGCAATCTTTTCGAAGCCTTTTTTCTTTGCATCCTGTACACAGGATACAAACGCCCGGCAGCATCGCTTCCGAAAATCCACCCCCGATTCCCCGCCGGGAAATGCAAGCGTCCCGCCGCTGTCAATCCATGCCTGATACGCCGGATTTCCATTTAATTCCTCATAGTTTTTATATTCGAATGCCCCGAAATCAGTTTCCTCCAAACCATCCCACAAACAAATTTCCCGTCCCGGAAAAAGGATATTTGCCGTCTGCCTGCATCTCATCATCCTGCTGCTATAGATAATATCCGGGCGATAATCCCTGTATTTTCTCTCTAATTCCTCCGTCAGCTCCGCCTTTTCGGATTCCAGCAGTTCCTCATCTGTACGGCCCACATAACGTCCTTCCAGATTCCCCTTCGTTTTTCCGTGCCGTATCAATATAACTTCCATATCTATCCCCCTTGCTATGTCAGTTATAGCATGAAATTTAATGATAGTCAAAAATATACTTTTCTGATATACTTTGTGATGCAATATAGGTGAAAACAATCATATTTGTTCATTTTATTTTATAGAAACAACAATAAGCATAAGCAAAACGACAGGAGAGAAACCATGACGAATAAAAAAAATACTGTTATTTTTGATTTGGACGGAACGCTGCTCGATACGCTGGATGATCTGACCGCCGGGGTAAACTACTGCATGAAAAAATACGGCGGTCCGGTTTATGACCGGGAGGAGATTCGCACAAAGGTGGGAAACGGCATCTATGTGCTGATGGAAAAGTCTCTGCCCGACGGACGTAAGAATCCTCACTACGACAAATGTATGCACGATTTTCCCATTTATTATAAAAAACATATGCTGGATCAGACAAAACCTTATCCCGGTATCTGTGAAATGCTCAATAAGCTGAAAGCATCCGGATACCGCATGGCAATTGTCTCCAACAAATTTGACGCTGCCGTAAAAGGCTTAAATCAGGACTTTTTTTCTGAATATATTCCGGTAGCCATCGGAGAGTCCCCGACCGTGCAGAAAAAGCCTGCTCCCGACACGGTGTTTCAGGCAATAAAAGAACTGCAGGCAGCCCCGGAAGAATGCATTTATGCAGGCGATTCAGAAGTAGATATTCAGACGGCATCCAACGCAGGGATTCCCTGCATCTCCGTTAATTGGGGATTTAAGACGACAGAATTTCTGAAAGAACACGGCGCCACGGCAATCGTTTCCACACCGGAAGAATTATTGAACGCTATTTTGTCATATTAGCAGAACAACCGCGCGCTTCGCAC
>CAZGMH010000195.1:0-3768 GCA_964526765.1 uncultured Eubacterium sp. | reverse complement strand
ATCTTAAACTTCCCTCATCCTTGCCGCCTTTTGATAATTATCATAGGCAATCGCAAATACCAAAAGGACGCCCTTTGCGATATACTGGGAATAAATGGAAAGCCCCATCATCTGCATACCATTCGCGAGCACCCCGAGAATCAATACGGACACAATGACATTCAGTATCTTTCCGCCGCCCCCGCTGAATGAAATTCCTCCAAGAATACACGCCGTGAAACAACTGAACATGGCGTCTGCCGCAATACCGGCGCTGGCGCTTCCCGTGCGGGCGGTCAGTGTGATTGCCGCAACCGCCACAAACAGACCGGCCACCAGGAAAATCAGCAATTTTACTTTCTGTGTATTAATACCGGCCAGACGCGTAGCTTCTTCATTTCCGCCTATAGAGTAAATATACCGCCCAAAATATGTTTTATTCAGCATAAACCATCCGAAAACAACAGCAATTATCATAATAATGACGCAGATAGGCACCGGTCCGATTTTTCCCTGTCCGATTTTCTTAAATGCTTCCGGGAAATTAAAATATGTCTCTGAATTTGAGGATACATATGCGATTCCCTGATAAATCGTCATTGTTGCCATCGTAGCCACCATCGGGTGTACCTTCAGCTTGATTGCGCACAGACCGTTGACAGAGCCCAGCAAGGCGCCGAGGGCAAGGGCAATAATAATCGACAGCACAATAGGCACGTCCGCCTTTGTCATCAATTTTCCCAGAACTACGCTGATAATACCGATCTGATACGATACCGACAAATCGGCTCCGCTGCTGATCATAATCAAGGCAATACCGATCGTCGCCACAATCAGGTAAGAATTCTGAATCAGAATATTTGTCAGATTCAACACTGTCAAAAACCTGGGTGCGGCAATCGAAAAAAATACAATCGCCGCAATTAAAATAATAAATATGTAGAATTTCTCCACAAATTTTCTTACGGACTTCATACTCTGTCTCCTCCTTTAGCTTTCCTCAGACATCAGTTCGAGGATTCTTTCCTGTGTATATTCTTCCCGTTTCAGTTCTCCGGTCAGCCTGCCTTCCGACAGAACATATATCCGGTCAGACATGCCGATCAGTTCTTCCATATCGGAGCTGATCATAAGAATCGCATTCCCCTGGTTTGCCAGCTCGTCCAGCAGCAAATAAATCTCGGCTCTGGCGCCCACATCAATACCTCTGGTGGGTTCGTCAAAAATAATGAGCCTGGAGTCATTGACCAGCGTACGCGCCAGAACGACTTTCTGCTGATTACCGCCGCTTAAGTTATTCACCAGCTGCTCTCTGGAGGGCGTCTTAATTTTCAGCTTTTCAATAAACTCATCTGCCTGCTGCGCTACGATCCTGTCATTGACCACCAGATATTTTGAAATATCCGGTAAGTGCGTCAGGGCAATATTCCAGTCTATACCAAAGGAAAGAAGCGTACCCTGCCGCTTTCTGTCCTCCGGTATGAGTCCGATTCCATGTTTGATTGCTTCACCTGGACTGCTTATTTTTACAACCTTCCCATCCAGTTTGACGATTCCGGATTCCATCGGATCGGCGCCAAACAGCATCCTGGCCAGTTCCGTGCGCCCGGCGCCTACCAGTCCCGCCAGCCCGACGATCTCTCCCTTATTCACATGAAGCGTAATATCCTCATCTCCCAGTCCGCATACATGATCCAGCTCCAGCATAGGCTCAGAAGATGTATTGACCCTCTTTGGATAAATATCTTTAATCTCCCGTCCTACCATATATTTAATCAGTTCGTTCCGGTTTGTGTCGCAGGTATTCATAGTCGTCACATACTGTCCGTCACGCAGGATCGTCACGCGGTCTGTTACCTGAAAAATTTCATCCAGCCGATGGGAAATATAAATAATCGCTACTTTCTGTTTCTTCAATGTTGCAATAATCTCAAATAAAATCTTTACCTCGTCCTCCGTCAACGGGGCCGTCGGCTCATCCAATACCAGAATCCGGACATTTTTTGACACGGATTTCGCAATTTCAACCAATTGCTGCTGTGCTGTAGACAGTTCCATAACCAGTCTGGATGGATCTATATGTACGTTCATCAGGTTAAATACTTCTTTTGTTTTCTGATTCAGCAAATTAAAATTTACGAATTTTCCATATTTAGAACCAAAGCAGACATTTTCTGCCACTGTCAGCCCGTCTATCAGGTTCAGTTCCTGATAAACCACCTCGACGCCGTGCTCCCTTGCTTTTTTCGGCGTCATTTCATGAAAACTTTCCCCGTCGATTTCTATCGTACCTTCCTCCGGAGTAATAGCCCCGCACAGACATTTGATCAGCGTTGACTTTCCCGCGCCGTTCTCCCCAATCAGCGCGTGTACCTCTCCCTCTCTCAAATCAAAGGATACATGGTCGAGCGCCACAACACCCGGATACTTTTTTGTCAGATTTTTCAGTTGTAAAACTGTCTTGCCACTCATCTGCATTCTCCTTCTTCGAAATGCACTATTTTATAAAAATATCAGCCATATGCGAACCGCCGCCGCCCTTGCAGTCCTAACCGGCGAATCTGCTCTACGATTTCCATATGGCTGACAATTATAACTTTTAGTATCCAAATTCCTCCAGGTTATCAATCGTACACTCTCCGATATCTACAGCGGAGAATTTTTCCATTGTCTCACCCTGCATCAAAGAATCCAGCTCAACTGCCTGCTGTGCAATATTTTCCGTGATATTTCCACCGTTTACTGCCGCTCCTTTGTAAATTCCCTGTCTCATATACTCAGCCAGCTCGGTATTGATTTCGGCGCCTACTACACCAATTGACGTCGGATCGTCCAGAGGGCAGCTCTCTGAGGTCAGATATGCGGAAACACCCAGCACAAACTCCCCGCCGACTGTCGCAATACAGTCGATATCCTCATACTTATTAAACATATTCTCTGTCGTAGTCTGAGATGATACAACGCTCATTTCTGTGAGAACATTCTCCATTACTTCAAATCTGCCGTCTGCTTTCAGAGCTTCCACTAATGCATCTGTTCTCTCTTTCATACCGGTACTGTCCTCGTTTCCAATCACAACCGTTTTGATTGATCCCGCTGCCGCATCCGGATACTTTTCATCTGCCCATGCAAAAGCCATTTTTGCAATTGTCTGTCCGCAAACTGTTTCATCCGTTCCTCGGAAAATATCACAGGCATCCTCACCCGGATTCTGAATAAAGGAATATACATATACACCCTGAGCTCTCGCAGCTTTCAGGGCATCCGCGATAACGTCGCCGTTTACGCACCATGTCCAGATCGCATCTGTGCCGCCTGCTACAGCGTTTTCAATTTGTTCAATCATCGTTACGTCATCCATATTGCTGGACTGGCTCTCATATTCATATCCTCTGCTGGTCATCTCCTCTTCCAGCAGGGTATCCAGATAGGTAAAGTACTCACCCTCCAGGCTCAGAAAAAGCGCTGTAACTTTCTTTCCTTCCCCTGACAGGGCTCCGTCAACGGCACTTGCCGCATCCTCAGCTTCTTCCTGTGCACTTATCTGCGCATCTGCCCCCGACGCAGAATCATCTCCCGAAGCGCCTCCGCATCCAACCAGCATTGTCACCGCCATTGCTGCCGCCAGAAGCATAGTTAAAAGTTTCTTTTTCATAGTTTTTTGACCTCCTTTTTTGATATTCCCATTATACTCTGCCCTTTATATAAGCCGCAGGTGACAAATCCCCGAAAAAGTGGACTTTTTTCTCATTAAAAAAGGTCTTCGGCATCTCCCCCTCCCCTCGCAGT
>CAZGMH010000194.1:0-3776 GCA_964526765.1 uncultured Eubacterium sp. | reverse complement strand
CGACAGGATTCGTGATTCCATTTATTTTTACGTTTTGAATGATCATACTATTTGCTTTATCTCCTTTTTTCTGTTACGATAGTTACATGCCAATTCTATCAGGAGGAAACCCCATGAACCGTGCAGATATTATCCGTTGGATGGAAAGTTACACGCCGATCGAATCCGATTTTTGCAACTATTACCAGACACACAATCATCCGGTAACAGAAAAGACCTTTTTTAAAATTCTTCAGAAGCATCACGGTTTAGACTATACGATAAACAGCGCTTTCCGCAATCTGGATGCCGCCAATACCCCGTCCAATCTCGAAAATCCCGTAATGCAGCCCCAATTTTCCGATATTGTCTGGATGCAGAAAACGCAGGATATCTCTATACGCAAGCACCCGCGCTATTTTCCTCCGCTGAGACACACGCATACCTTTATCGAAATCGCATATGTTTTCCGCGGGAACTGTAAACAGACATTTTATTTCAACGATTCCCACCTTACTGAAGAAATCAGCCTGGCAGAAGGCGCCCTGTGCATTATCCCTCCCGGACTGGAACATGCGGTTTCCGTTTTTGATGACAGTATCGTCATTAATATCCTGATACGGACCAGCACTATGAAGCGCACATTAACGGAGCTGGTAGCCGGAAACCATGCCCTGTTTGACTTTTTCATTTATACGCTTTATGAAAACTCCACGCAAAACTTCCTGCTGTTTGATACCCAAAACAGCGAAGCCATCCAGGACTTCCTGCTCGGTATGATGCTGGAACTATGTGAAGAAAAAGCATATAGCCAAAAAACCACCCACCTGATGCTTGGCCTTGTTTTCACTTATCTGCAAAGAGACTATTCAGAGAGCATCCGCTTTTCAAAATACGCATCTTCGGGCATTGGTTATATCCCGCAGGTTTTGTCCTATATGCACGAAAATTATCAGACAACCTCCGTGGAAGATATTGCGGAACATTTTTACATCAGCCGTTCCTATTTAAGCCGGATATTCAAGGCACATACAAACTCAACCGTCAGCCAGACACTACAGCAGGTGCGCCTGCAGAATGCCTGCGACTACTTAACGCGCACACAGCTCTCCATACAAAACATATCTGATGCTGTCGGGTATGGCGACGTAACTTTTTTCATCCGTATTTTTAAGAAAATGTACGGTGTCACGCCATTACAATACCGCAAACAGCATCAAATACAATAATAATTACAGGTAACGTCATAAATTTTTTCTTTATGACGTTACCAGCGCCGGTTTTTGCTGTGCATTTGCACAGAAGCTTCCCTGCAAAAATCGTGCGCATCCCCCGGAGGGACTATAGCAAACGGCAAATATTTTTGTCGTTTGCTATAATTTATGAAACCGGATTCCTTTTTGCAAGATCCGCGCGAATTCCATCCATTTTGCCATCCAGATTATAAAATGCAAATACAATGATCTGTCCAATCGTACAAACAAATGTAACGCCAACATACAAAAAGATAATACCGTTTGTAGCTGAAGCTGTCTGTTCCGCAGCATTCGCAATATATCCGGTAAGGGACAAAACTGCGCCAACTATGACTGCCGCAAGGCCGCTGCTGATTTTCTGGGCAAAGCTTACGGCGCTGTATGCCATTCCTTCCGCTTTTACACCTTTTTTCCATTCTCCATACATAGCCGAATCAGCAATGAAAGCATTGGTTGCCCCCTGGACCGGCGCAAAGCACACACCGCGGATGATCAAGCCCGCTACAAACAGCGGTAAGTTGTAAATATTCAAAAACATAACCGCAAATCCGATCATTGTACAGCACAACCCTATCAGGGACACTTTTCTCTTTCCAAATCTGTTATTCAATTGCAGTGCAATCGGCATTGCAATCAGACTCGGAATATTATCTGCAAGCACCAGGACTGCGACCAGACCGGGATTACCCAATACATAAATACCATAATAAATCATAGCTGCCAGACGCGCATTCAATCCAAAATAGATAAGGAACGTATTGACCACCTGCAGCAGCCAGTATTTATTTGTCAGCAGGCTCATTAACCCTGAAAAAGCAGACCCCTTTGTTTTTACATTTTCCTCCGTTTTTTCATCCGGCAGTTCCCTGACACTGAAGAATGTAGCCAAACCGCCAATTATACTGACAATTGCCAGAACAATGGTCAACTTAACGAAAGCCGCCTGCGTAAAACTGTCGCTTCCGCTCAAAGCTGTAAGGGCGGCAACTGCTACGGCATTGATCACAACATTTCCCAAAATCATACCGAACATAAGTATCGTGCTGATGGAGTTTATTTCCTTTGCATTCCTTGTCAGACGAAGATTCAGCGTATTCAAAGAGAGTGTTGTGGCAGTAGACGCCAGCGCATACAGATTATAAAAGATAAATAGCCATGCAAGCTGCTTTCCCGTACTGAAATTCCCCGGTACTGCAAATATCAATACGGAAAACAGTCCAAACGGGACAATTGCCCGGGCAATCCAGGGTCTTGCTTTTCCATATTTACTTTTCGTTTTATCAATTACAAAACCCATTAAAATATCCGTTATACCGTCGAATACTCTCGATATCAATAAGATATTGCTTAAAGCCAGGGCTGCCACACCCAGCACATCTGTGCCGAAATATGTTATGTAACCTGTGATAATACCTGCTACCAACGATCCGCCAAACACGCTGAATCCCATTGAAAATTTTGCCGGCAAACTAACCGACCTGTTTTTTTTATTCATATTTTCCTCCTTTAATATGTTTTTGATAAATATATGATAGCACAGCTTTTTTCGGCAAAATACCGACATATGTTTTGTCAAAATCGGCTTTTTGTGAACATGGTTTTCAAAGCAAAAGCGTGTTTTGCGCACTCCGAGGGCAGCATTCTGAAAGCACAAAAAAATAAAAGCCCTCCAACTCCCTGTAATAAGGAAAGCGGAGCGCTTTTATTTCATTTAAGGAAAAGCGTGACGAATTATCCTGCTTCCAATCTGACATTATTTTTCGTACAGAAATTTCTCCGGCAAAGTAACTTTAAAATCCTTCGCCAGGTTTCTGAAATCATCCGGCATGATCGTCTGACGTTTGTTTGGCTGCATGGAAAGCATTTTTACAAGAATCTCCGCGGATTTCTCTACCGTATGCATCAGCCCGAAGGTCAGATCAAAATCCTCTCCTGCCGCAAACATGCCGTGATGCGCCCAGATTGCCACGTCATACTCTTTCATCAGCTTGCTTGTCTCAACGGCAATATCCCTGCCGCCGGGAACCATCCACGGGACAACGCCGATACCGGACGGAAATACAACCGGACACTCGGTAGCCATCTCCCACAGTTCCCTGGTGAACACTTCATCCGTCAGGGGAAGCACAAAGGTCAATGCGATTACATTTGTTGTATGCGCATGGTAGATGACACGGTACTTTCCGCCTGTTGCCAGCTTCTTCACTTCATGGTTCATCAGATGGGACGGAAGCTCAGAGGTAGGACGGCCGCCGTTTACCAGTCCCCACACAATACGGTAATTCTCGCCTTTCTCATCCAGTTCAATCAGGCACATGGAATCTTCCGGTTTGATGATTACGTTGCGGAAATATTTGCCGCTTCCCGTCACAAGGAAATACTCCCCGGCAAGGTTTGGAACGCCCGTTCCAATCGGCTGCCATTCCTCAGGCTCAAAATTTTCCTTTACGGACTCCACTTCCTCCTCTTTTACGCGATAGGACAGGTTTCCGCCGTTTCTCTCATGCCATCCCTGCTCCCATCCGTCATTTGCCATGCGGA
>CAZGMH010000193.1:0-3794 GCA_964526765.1 uncultured Eubacterium sp. | reverse complement strand
CGCTTTTGCGGCTTTATTCTCTATGCACGAGTGCGCATCTTTTGCCCGCAGGGCTGTCCTTTCATAGGAATATTGCAAAGCAATTTCCTATGAAAGGACAAAAAAACGCCCTCAGGATGCTCCATTGCATCCCAGGACGAAATAATCTGTTATTCCGCGGTACCACCCGCATTGAGAAAAAATCTTCTGATTTTTTCCCCACTCTTGTACTTAACGCGCACAATCCGTACGAGCCTACTGAAAATTTGCCGATCCATTTTCGCATTCAGCCCGTCTGCTCCGGAGTGTTCCCTTTATTTTCTCTTCCAAACGACGCTCTCAGTCGGTGACGTCATATTCCTGTCGGCCTCTGAAAACAAGAGTCTCCTTCACTGCATTTACCTATGTTTCGCATGATAACACACGAAAGTAAACTTTGCAAGTTTTTTGTGTTGTACAGCGGAATCTGTCCTTTTCATGTATGCCGTTTTGATGCGTCTATGAAATAAAACGGATGCTGATATTTCCTATAATCATTCCCGAAAGGCGGTAAATTTATATGGAACAAAGGAAAAATCACAGAAAAAGAAGCCGGAGATGTGCCCATCAGGAAAAGAGACGCCGTATGCCCTTTGTGATGATTGTCCTGCTGGCCGCTGATCTGATTCTCGTATGCGCCGCAGGCCGGTGCATGCATCACTTTTTTGGCGAATTGGAATCTGCGCAGTCAGATGCCTGTGACGTATGCTCCCGGGAAACAGATAACAGTTCCATCACAGATTCAGAAGACAGTAATAACGTCCCGGCAAACCGGCTGCAGGGAACAGGCGATACATCGGAATTTGCCGAAAAATGCCGGCAGTTATATGAGGAAAACAAAGACCTGCTGATACTGGTAAATAAAGACTATGCCCTGCCCGAAAATTATCAGGTGGATTTGACGCCATTACAAAACAAAAGGGAAAGTGTAGCCGGCGTCATGTATGATGATTTGAGGGAAATGCTGGGCGATGCCACAGGCGAGGGCTATTCCTATGCCCTTGTATCAGGATACCGGGACTCGGACTATCAGCAAACTGTGATTGAACGGGATGTCCGGAAATATATGCGGCAGGGGATGAGCCGGACAGACGCCCTGGAAAAGACCTATGAGCAGGTAATGCCCGCCGGGCACAGCGAACATGAGACAGGGCTTGCCCTGGACATTACCGTCTCCCAAAATACTTCTCTGGATGAAACACAGGCGAACGAGCCGGGTATCATATGGCTTCATGAAAATTGCTGGAAATATGGCTTCATCCTCCGGTATCCCCAGGATAAGGAGGAAATTACACAAATCAGCTATGAGCCCTGGCATTTCAGATATGTGGGACATGAAACCGCAGAGTTTTTATATAAGAACAATCTCACCCTGGAGGAATTTTATGAATATCTGAATTGACCTCGTCTCATTTTAAGATATTTTTCACATTTTTTTCATAAAATTTAACTATTATAAGTGCTATGTTCTATATGTTATTTACAAACATTTCCACAAAACCAGAAAAATCATTTTTATTGAATTTTTCATGGATTTTTTACATTTTTTATTGACATTTTGTAGAATTGGAACTAATATTGCTACGGTTACGTAAAATTCTTTTCCCATAGTTTAGCAAAGAGGAGTTTTTTATGAGATTTGTGAAAAAGAAAGAAAAAAAGGAACAGCCGATCATCATCGGTGATTACAGAAGAAAAAAAGGATTCGGACTTTTTGGCCGGCTTAATCTGCCGGACTGGTCTGAAAATCCGAAAATAAAATTTTTAAATAAATACTCATTACTGTTTCACGGTGTACTGGCATGCGCCTTAGTCTTTGTCGTTGAGTGGATATCCAGACATTCGCTGAGTTCCGCAGTCAGCTTTTCCGTCAGCTCACCGCTGACTTACCTGTACAATGTACTGCTCGTCTTTTCGAGCCTGTTAATTGCATACCTCTTCAAGCGCCGGGCGTTAGTCCGTATCGTAATATCCGTGTTCTGGCTGCTGCTGGGAGCAATCAACGGCTGCGTCCTTGCAGCCCGTGTAACACCGTTTAACTTTACCGATTTGAAACTAATCGGCGATCTTCTGGATATGAAAAACAGCAAATACATCTCAACCGGCCAGGAAATCGCCATTATCATCCTTTTGGCGGCGCTTGCTCTGTTTCTGGTATTCCTTGGCGTCAAGGGTCCGAAATTTCCGGGACGTGTACATATTTTCCGAAATCTGGGATGTTTTTTGCTCTGTCTTGCCTGCATTCCTTTTATCACAAAGGCGGCTATCCACTCCGACATTTTATCCGGGTATTTCGGAAATCTGGCCCAGGGTTACGAAGACTACGGCTTTGTTTACAGCTTTTCCGCCAGCATTGTGGATACCGGAATGAGCAGACCGGACAATTATTCAGAGGAAACGATTCGCGCAGTCAACGATGATGTCAGCGCTCCGGCTACCACCATCAGCCGGACTGATATGCCAAATATCATCTTCGTACAGCTGGAGACTTTTATCGATCCATACGAGCTTAATTTTTTAAGCTACTCCGAAGATCCGATCCCGAATTTTCGCAGTCTGATGGAGAATTATACCTCCGGTTATCTGACGGTTCCGGTTGTAGGCGCAGGCACTGCCAACACCGAATTTGAAGTTCTGACCGGAATGGGTATCCGTTTCTTCGGACTTGGCGAATATCCATATAAGACGATATTAAAAGATACAAGCTGCGAGAGCGCTGCCGATATTTTTGGCGAACTCGGCTACGGCACTCATGCGCTCCACAACAACGGCGGCAATTTCTACGGGCGCGCCACAGTGTTCTCACAGATGGGATTTGACAGCTTTACCAGCAAGGAACTGATGAATATTACCGAGTACAATGAAATTGGTTCCTGGCCTACGGATGATATCCTGATTGAGGAGACAACGAAAGCGCTGGATTCTACCGAGAACCAGGCGGACTTCCTCTACACGATCACGGTACAGAGCCACGGAAGTTATCCGGATTATCAGGTATTCGAAAATCCCGCCATTGAAGTAACCGGAGGGGAAACCGAAGGGGAAAATTATCAATGGGAATACTATATTAACGAGCTTCATGAAGTAGATCAGTTTGTCGGAGATTTAATAGACGAATTATCAAAACGGGATGAAAAAACGATTGTCGTGTTATACGGCGATCATCTCCCAACTATGGGACTGGAAGACGAAGATATGGGAACCGGCAATCTCTACGATACCACCTATGCCACCTGGAATAACTTCGGACTTGAGAAAAATGATAAGGATGTGGCTACTTATCAATTGATGGCATACATCACAGACCAGCTTGGAATCCATGAGGGAACCATCTTCAAGTATCATCAGTACGCAATGAATCGTAATGCAACCGAGGATGACTCCTATATCACAAATTGGGAGCTTCTCCAGTATGATCTGCTGTATGGTGACCGCTACACTTACGGCGGCGTGGAGAAATATCCTGCTTCTGATCTGGTCATGGGCGTAGAGGATGTGGTAATTGAACGCACAGAGATCAGTTCAGATGAGACAATGCTTATCATCTATGGCGATAACTTCACCCCGTGGAGCAAGGTTTATATAAATAATGAAAAAGTGTCCACAAAATATATTTCTGACCGGTGTCTGGAAATTTCACTCGCCGACATAACGGATGGTTCCACCATTGTGGTAAATCAGGTGGGTTCCGGCAGCGCTATTTTCAGAAGCTCCAACACAGTGACTTTTACTGCCCCGGCAAATTTTGAAACAGACCACGCAGAGGATGTAAACGT
>CAZGMH010000192.1:0-3832 GCA_964526765.1 uncultured Eubacterium sp. | reverse complement strand
CCTTAAAGCTCAGGATTGTTGCCAGATACAAAGCAAGCACAAGCTGAATGATTGCGCCGACACAGTAATACAGACTCAGCTTCAGGGCGCTGAAGCAGTCGTCCCTCTTAAATACATCCAGATAATTTTTCCAGCCGACAAATTCCCTTTCTGACGGCAGGGTTGTATATTTCATTTTGTAGAAACTGAATTTAACCATTTCCGCGAAGGGGAAATAAGTAAACAACAAAAGCAAAAACAGCGGGATCGCCACGAATCCAATGCTGATCAGCGTTTGCTGCCCCTTTAAGCTTTTTGCCCACTGGACAAAGGGTTTCCTCTCTTTCTGAGGTTTTACTGCACCACCAGCCATAAGTATTCCTCCCTTTCCTGTGCAGGCCTGTGGGTAACCGGGCAGGGAACCGGAAACATCGGTTCCCCGGTTCCCCTTCTCCCGTTTATTCCGTTATTTCCGCACCGCAGGCTTCCTGGGCGTCAGTCCAGGCCTGGTTCCATTCGTCCATAATCTCATCAAAAGTCATATCGCCGTTGAAAGCATGTTCAACAATTTCCTGAATCTTGCGGTCGCCTCCGTTATTGATATTCAGCTCTGATTCGGCATTCAGCTCATTCATGAGATCCTCTTCCCCGTCAAGCGCAGGCTCATCCTGCAGGAAGGTCACTCCCTCAAAGGAAAGCTTAGTATCATCATTGGTGGTGGAAACCGGAAGTCCATCCTCGTTGTAGGAGAATCCGGATTCATCTGTCATCCATTTTACAAAAACAAGGGCTGCTGCCTTCTCATCGTCAGACGCGTTTACATTAATGCCGTAGCAGTAGTCAGCGCCCGCAGACGCGTACTGGACACCGTCAACGGTGATCGGGAATGCCATATACCCGATATCGTCCGCGTTTTCGCCCGCTGCTTCCATCTGAGGATAAGCCCAGGAACCCAATACCATACAGCCGATCTGTCCGCTGTTGATCATACCCTTGCAGCCTTCCCAGTCTGTTGTGGAGAAATCATCCTCAATCAGGTCATTGGCAACCGCGTCATACAGGATTTTATATACGGCATACGCATGGGTATCATCACCGTAATCCTGGAAAGGATTTGCCGTATGGGCCAGTTTCTGGTTCATATACGTATTGTCGCCCGTCGCATTATTTCCAATATAGGCATCCCAGGCTCCCATCGTCCAGCCTGCCGCATAATTGGTATACAGCGGAATCGCGTCCGTATTATCTTTGATTTTCTGCAGGGCATCCAGAAATTCCGTGGGTGTTCCCGGCAGCTCAGTTATTCCCGCTTCCTCAAAAACCTTCTTATTGTATACAATACCCTGAGTGGTTGCGGTGGAAGGAACGCCGTAAACCTCATTCTTGTACATCCAGTTATCCGCGTAATTAATCAGGGCGCTCATGGTATCATAATCGCCATAGGAAATAAAGTATTTATCCAGGTCCGCCATGTCCAGGGCCGGGATCATCATAATCGTCTCGTAATCGCCGGACTGCAGATGGGTCAGCGCGTCATCGGCATAGTTCGTATCGGTGGTAATGTCCACGGTGATATTCGGATACATTTCGTTAAACGCTTCCAGATATTCCGCCCATGTCGTTCCGTTGTAATCCGCGGAATCCAGATCCGTCCTGTGGTTAAACATGGTAATGGTTGCAGTCAGATCCGTGTAATCCTCTCCCAGCACGATATCCGCATAAGATTTTACGCCGCTGTCCGACTCCTCGGCTGCGAAAGATGTCCCCCCGGCTGCGGCTGTACACACCATCGCACCTGCCAACAACAGTGCCATTACTCTTCTTTTTTTCATGATCAAGTTCCTCCTTTTTCTTTTATTGTTCAGTTAATTTTTTACCTTAAATTTAAATTTACTCTGTTTTTATAATTAAGTCATCACTCATTCTTGCACTTTTTTCTTATTTTAGTCAACTTCTCTGTATTCAACAAATTTAACCACTGATTTTAGTCTGTTTTTCACAATTACAACTTGGAATTTTAGCTAATATTGTCTTTATTTATATTTATAATTAATTATTTTTATTATTTTTTTAATTTGCTTTTAGCCTTCTGTGCGTGTATAATAAAAGAAACCTCTTTCATTTTTTATCAGGAGAATCAGCCATATGGATATGCCGAAGCATGTCATGGACATGAAAAATATACTGGACCACAACTATAGTAAAAAAATAACTCTGGATTATCTGGAATCGGAATTTGGCATAAGTAAATACCGGTTATGCCATGATTTTTCCAGATACATGGGTATTCCTCCCCTGCAATACCTGAATCACCGGCGGCTTGAGGCTGCGCGGCTGCTCCTTCTGCAGTCCGATGAATGCGTCCACCGGATCGGTGAAAAGGTAGGCATTCCCAATACCAACCATTTCATCCGTCTGTTTGAGCGTTCCTTCGGCACAACGCCCCAGAAATACAGGCTGTCTCACAAGCCGGAAGTACAGACGGCCCTCCCGCCTGACGCAGACAAATAATCGGACAGGGGAGATTGAACCCCCTGTCCGCCCGCGTGCCGCGAGAGCGGCAATATTCCTCTCGCGGGCGTGTGCAGAAAAAAGGCGGATGCCGGAGCGGACTGATCCACTCCGGCATCTGCCTTTTTGTTTTACATATTTTTATCCGTTTTTTTTACGCTGTCCTTGATCACCATGTGTCCTTCAACGATACGGATACCTGCGCGGTAAGGTTCACCGCTCATTTTTTTTATCATTGTCCGTACCGCTTCATTCGCCATCCCCCGTATATCCACCTCATAGGTTGTGAGCGCCACATCGCAAAAACCCGGGAACAGGTAATTGTCATACCCCACCACGGAAATATCCTCCGGCACCCGGTATCCGTTTTCTTTCAATTGCTTAATCAACAGGCCCGCGGAAACGTCGCAGTTGCAGACATAGGCGGTCGGCATATCCCCGGGGATCCAGTCCGGATGACTTTCATACATGATTCCGGTTTTCAAATCCCGGTCATCAATCCGCCAGTCCTCATTTATCTGAACCCCGTGCTCCAACATGGCTTTCATATATCCGAAATAGCGGTCGGTAATAGAATCTGTCGCGCCCACCGTTCCAAGATAGGCAATCCTTCTGTGTCCCATGGAAAACAGATAATTTGTCAGATAATACCCGCCGTAAAAGCTGTCGGAAATCACCGCGTCCTTATCGTAATTCTGATCGCAGAAATCCAGATAAATGACGGGAATCTCTTTATTCTTTTCGAGCATGGCCAGATATCCCTCCTGGAGCCGGCCGATAATCAGCATCCCATCCACTTTCTTCTCCCGCATCATCTGCGGATATTCCATATTTGTCTCTGACTGCATGGAGAACACTTCAAGCAGCGTAAAGCAGGAACGGGCTACAGCCGCCATGGCCGCCATCTGGTACATTTTCAGATAAAAGGAATCGTGCTCATTCAGATATTTTTCATGGATCAGCACACCGATCGTATATCCCCTGGCCGCCGCTTCCTTTTTCTTATCCTGTTTGGACTTATAGCCAAGCTGATCCGCAAGCCTGACAATTTTCCCTCTCAACTCCTCGCTGACCCCTTTTTGCCCGGACAGCGCCTTGGATACAGTGACCGTACTGACTCCAAGCTCGCGGGCAATATCGGCCAGTTTTATTGCCTTTGCCATTATTCTTCCCCTTTTCGTCCTGTTTCTACAAGATGAATCAACATGGATTTAAAATCTCCCTTCAGCGGTGGGATAAGCATCCCGGCATACGCCAGCGCATCCCCGCCAAAAACCTGTCCGGTTCCCTCTACACAGTAGCGTTTTGTCCTGTCAAGCCCCGGTATCCGCACGCTTCTGCT
>CAZGMH010000191.1:1286-3857 GCA_964526765.1 uncultured Eubacterium sp. | reverse complement strand
CAGTCGATATCTTTTTGCAGGTTACAATGCACAGCCCTCCACGCCTCATTCGCAAAACTCGCTGCTGCGCAGCTTCTGTACCCCGCTTTGCGGTGTACGTTTTCCTATGCTTCCAGAGCCGGGTCTTTGACCCCGTTTTGTGCAAACGCCCGCGCCCGGTCGATACAGGTTCCGCATTTCCCGCAGGGTTTCTCCCCGCCTTCGTAACAGCTCCAGGTCAGTTCGTAGGGCGCTCCGAGCCGCAGCCCCTCTTTCACTACCTCCGCCTTTGTCCGGTTCACAAAAGGCGCCTCAATGGTAAGCCGGTCCCCACTGCCCAGATAAATAGCCTGCCCCATTGCCTGATGGAAGGCATCGGAGCAATCCGGGTATGCATTGCCCGCCGCATCATCACTGTGAGCCCCATAATAAATAACATCACATTCTTTCGACAGCGCAATACTTGCCGCACTGGAAAGAAACAGCCCGTTCCGGAACGGCACATAAGTTGACACCGGTTTTCCGTCCGTCTTTTCCAACTGCCGCGCATAAGCTTCCCGGGGTATCTTCCGGTCTGAATGGGACAGCAAAGAACAGTCGCTGTACGCAAAAATCTCTGTCAGATCCAGATATAAATGCTCAACCTGATAGTAATCCGCAATCTTTTTTGATGCTTCTATCTCCTTTTCATGCTTCTGCCCGTAGAAAATGGACAGAGCAGTTACATTTTCCTTTCCATATTTCTCGATTGCCAGGGCAAGACAGGTCGTACTGTCTACGCCGCCGCTGAATAATACTAGCGCTCTCATTTTTCTCCTCTATCTTTGATTCAATCTCATCTGTAACAGGATATCGGTCTGAAACCGCCCGCGCAGGGCTGCCGTGTAAGTCTTTGCATCGGTTTTCCTGATCCCCCGGGCCGTCATGCAGCTATGACATCCCTCTATCAATACCGCCACATCCCCGGAACCGGTCACTTCCTCCATAATTTCCGCAATGTCAGTTCCGATCCGTTCCTGGAGCTGAAGCCGCTTAGATACCATATCGGCAATCCGGGCAATTTTACTAAGGCCGATTACTTTTCCCTTTGGCACATAAGCCACTGTCACTTTCATATCGTACATCAACGCCATATGATGTTCACAGTAACTGAAAATATCGATATCCTTTACAATGACAAAATCGCTGTTTTCCTTCGAAAAAGTCAGATCCTCCTCAAAGGTCTTGTCAAACATCTGCGCAATCTCATGATTGCTGTAGTTCATTCCCTCAAATACTTCCTCATACATCCGCGCCACTCTGTCCGGAGTTTCCTTTAATCCTTCCCGGTCCGGGTCGTCCCCAAGAGCGATCAGCAGCCCGCGGATATGCTCTTTGACCGCCTGTTTATCGATTGCCATTTATATTCCTCCTCGCCTGCCGGTTATACACCGCGCATTTCACTGTCCCAGATAATCTTATGTATCTGAAGCTGCATCGTAACGTCATTCATACGATTGCTTTTCATAAAATTAACAATATCTTCTAATTCAATTTCACCATAAACCGGACTCAGATATACATGGCAGCGGGCGGTCAGATCATATTCCGAAATAACGTCCCTTGCCCGGCACAGATCCATATAATCCTTTACCACGAATTTTACCGTATCTTTCCCGGTGAGAACAGAAAAATTTTCCGCAAGCATTTCTGTTTCCATACCGCTTCCCGGCAGCTTGTAATCCATCGTAAACGACGGGGCATTCTCCATTTTCGCAAAAGGTTTAAGCGGCACACTGCCATTTGTCTCTATCTCCACCCGGATACCCGGTTCCGCTGCCAATGCCTGAAGCAGTTCCCCAATATCCTCCTGCATCAACGGCTCTCCGCCCGTAATTGTCACATTCCGCACACCCATAAGGCGGATCAGCTCCAGAATCTCTTCCGTGGACGTCCAGTGGAATCTCGCATCCTCCTCATTCGCCCATTTTGTATCGCAATAAGCGCAGTCCAGATTGCACCCCTGCATACGTATGAAAATCGCAAGCTGACCGGCTCTCGGTCCTTCCCCGTTAATGCTGCTGAAAATTTCTACTACTTTATAATTTGCCATCCGGGTATTCCTCCAAGCCAAACGCGGATTCGTTTTCTTCTATATAAATTGCGCAGTTATTCGGGGTCTCGTAAACCTCCACGGATTTCACCCGATAGCCCTTTTCCTTCAATAAACCATAAAAATGTTTTGCAAAATTCTCTGCGGTCGGTCTGAACGGCACTTCGATCAGCCGGAATTTTTCTTCTTTTAACGCCTGCAGTGTCAATGGCCGCAATGTCCCTGCCTCATAAATAAAGGCATGATCATAAAAATCCGCCAAATCCTTTAAATCCTGCTTGATATCTCCAAAATCAGCCACCATTCCCCGAAGCTGCCCCTCTTCCTGCAGGTATTCGGAACACACCTCCGCCAGAATCCGCCAGCGGTGTCCATGCAGATTGCTGCATTTTCCATCGTATCCGGCAAGAAAGTGAGCCGAATCAAAACTCTGTTCTGTCCTTATAATATACATAAATTCTCCTTTAAGCCTCTTCCGTATCGTTTGTCCGCAGGGCTTT
>CAZGMH010000191.1:0-1186 GCA_964526765.1 uncultured Eubacterium sp. | reverse complement strand
TTTCACGGGAACATTGCAAAGCAACTTCCTGTGAAATAAAAAGATCACGATTTCGACTTCAAAAACCGTGACCTTCTGCTCTCCTCATTACACAAAGGAACTGCGTATTAGTCCTGGTTTTGTTTAACGACAGGATGGTACAAACGAACTGTCGTATTCTCTTGTATTTTTACGAGGAAGCTTCCTCCGCTTCTTCTCTCAGAAGCTCCAATATGGATACCAGCTCACTGCCGGAAGCCGGCGCTGTCTGAAGTTCCTGATGCTTTCCATCGGGAGTAATGCAGGATAACACGTTCTCCTGATCAGGCTGCCCCTTTTCAATCAAAAAATAATGCATTTCATCTGTTTTTGGATTCCAGATGATATAGAATGCCAAAGCTGTCTGGGGAACCGCGTTTTTCTCCGGCAGTTCTACCGAAGCCACGCAGGTTTCCTCATTGATATTCAGCACCATGACGTCAAAATCCTTTGCCGTATAAGGACACGGGATCTTATCCCCATAGGGCTGACGGTAAAGCGCCGCGATATAATTCTCCCTCTCCTCATCCAGCCGGTTCATAAACCCGGATTTTTCTGTAAAAACACTTTTTGGAATGATCCCCCACTCCGTATTTTTACGGGCAAAAACCTGAAACTGCGCCTTTGTCATCTTTACTTCCTTAGTCTGGGGAACTGCTTCTTTCAGTTTTTTGATCGCCTCTATAAACTGCGGATGCAGAATCATCTTGTCCGTTGACGGATTCAGTAAAATGCCTGACAGATTTAATTTGGGCTCGGATGCAATGCGCATCACTTCATCGAACGTAACGTTCAGGATCGCCTGACAGATCTGATCCTCCGGAATATGACGCTTTGATGTAAAGGCGGGGGCAAAACGCTCCCCCTTCGCGTTCTGAACAATGACCGGAAACATTCTCGGCGCGTCTTTTTTGTCACCAACTTCGCCGCGTACAATTTTCCCGATCGTCTCTTTGCTCATATTTTTAGGAAATTCCGCCGGTACAAGCAGGTGCGAGTCCCGCATAACTCCCATAAATTTCGCCATATTCTCTTTTGTCTTTTCGCGTATCAGCGCTCCCATCGCTTCTTCCAGCGCCTTATTATTTATTTCCAGCGCTTTTTTGTTCATCGTTCTTTTATCCATACCCGTTCCTCTGACTTTTATATGCTACCGGTCATTATACCA
>CAZGMH010000190.1:0-3873 GCA_964526765.1 uncultured Eubacterium sp. | reverse complement strand
AAAATGCGAGGAAATATATGAATAAACTAGCTTTAGACGACGAAATTTTATTAACGATAGACAAACCTGCCCGTTATATCGGCAATGAAGTCAACATGGTAAAAAAGGACCCGGCAAAGGTGGATATACGCTTTGCCTTCTGTTTTCCGGATGTCTATGAAATTGGCATGTCCCATCTCGGTATTCAGATTCTATATGATATGTTTAACCGGCGGGAGGATGTGTACTGTGAGCGGGTCTATTCCCCGTGGCCGGACCTGCACAAAATCATGAAAGAGCGCCGGATTCCTCTGTTTGCCCTGGAATCCCAGGACCCAATCAAAGAGTTTGATTTTCTGGCTATTACGATACAGTATGAGATGTGTTATCCGAACATCCTGCAGATACTGGATTTAAGTCAGATACCCCTTCGGAGCGGTGACAGAACAGAAGACGATCCGATTGTAATCGGCGGCGGCCCGTGTTCTTACAACCCGGAACCGCTGGCGGACTTTTTCGATATTTTTTATATCGGGGAAGGCGAGACCGTATATGACGATTTATTTGATTTATATAAGAAAATGAAATCCGAAGAGGATTATTCGAGGGAGAAATTTTTGCGGGAGGCTGCGAAAATACCGGGACTCTATGTACCGGCTTTTTATCAGGTCGTTTATCATGAAGATGGAACGATTGCGGATTTTTATCCAAAATATGATGATTTGCCCAAAGTAATCAAACGGCAGGTCGTGGAGGATATGTCCGCCGCCGTCTACCCGGACAAGCCCCTCGTTCCCTTTATCAAAGCCACCCAGGACCGTGTTGTACTGGAAATCCAGCGCGGCTGCATCCGGGGATGCCGGTTTTGCCAGGCTGGTATGATTTACCGGCCTTTGCGGGAACGGAGTCTGGAAGTCCTGAAAGAAAAGGCATACAATATGCTGACCAGCACCGGACATGAGGAAATCTCTTTGAGTTCTTTAAGTTCCAGTGATTATACTTATCTGGAAGAACTTTTAACCTACCTGATCGATGAATTTAAGGAAAAGGGAGTGAATATATCCCTTCCGTCACTGCGCATCGATGCTTTTTCCCTGGATGTCATGAGCAAGGTACAGGATATTAAAAAAAGCAGTCTGACCTTTGCGCCGGAGGCGGGTTCCCAGAGACTTCGCGATGTGATTAACAAGGGGCTGACAGAGGAAGATATTATTCACGGCTCAGGTCTTGCATTTGACGGCGGCTGGCAGAAAGTGAAGCTTTATTTCATGCTGGGGCATCCGACAGAAACGGAGGAGGATATGCGCGCAATCGGCGAACTGGCAGAAAAAATTGCGGAACGCTATTATGAAATCCCGAAGGATAAGCGCAACGGGAAATGTCAGATTACCGTCAGCACATCTTTTTTTGTACCCAAACCTTTTACTCCATTCCAGTGGAGCCCCATGTGTACAAAAGATGATTTTCTTGGCCGCGCCAGAATCGTGAATGAGACGATTAAAGCCCAGTTAAACAGAAAGAGTATCAAATATAACTGGCATGAGGCGGATGTGACGATTATCGAGGGGATTCTCGCCCGGGGTGACAGAAAGCTTTGTGACGCTCTTGTAAAAGTATATGAAAAAGGCGGCATCTTTGCGGCCTGGTCAGAATTTTTTGACGATAATATCTGGCAGGAAGCTTTTCGGGAATCTGGTCTTGATCTGGATTTTTACACGGTTCGGGAACGGAAGGAGGATGAAATTTTTCCGTGGGATTTCATTGATGCGGGAGTGACAAAACAGTTTTTGCTGCGGGAGTGGCATGCGGCGCAAGAGGAGACCGTGACGCCCAACTGCCGTCAGAAGTGCGCCGGCTGCGGGGCGATGAAGTACAAAGGAGGCGTATGCTATGAGAATCAGAATTAAGTTTCGAAAGTACGGCGTGATGCGTTTTATCGGGCATCTTGACGTCATGCGCTATTTCCAAAAGGCAATGCGCCGCGCAAATATTGATATTGCCTATTCAGAGGGTTTCAGCCCTCATCAGATTATGTCCTTTGCGGCTCCTTTGGGCGTCGGAATTACCAGTGACGGAGAATATATGGATATCGAGGTTCATTCCACCAAAACCACAGAGGAATCCCTGCAGGCGTTAAACGCGGTAATGGTGGAGGGCATGGAGGTTGTGGAGTATGTTGCCCTGCGCGAAGGGGCAAAAAAGGCCATGACAGCAGTTGCAGCAGCGGATTATATTGTTTCATTTAAAAAAAATATGGATTTTACGCCAAAAGAAATTGAAAATGGCATCCGGGCATATTATGACGAAAGAGATGTGATAGAGGTCACAAAGCAGACAAAAAAAAGCGAGCGTGTGATTGACATCAAACCTTTGATTTATCTGTTTTCCCCATGCCGTCAGCCGGGAAGGGAAGGATTTTTCCTGCGGCTGTGCACCGGAAGCACGGACAATATCAAACCGGAACTGGTATTGAGTGATTTTTATCGGTTTTTTGGAAAAACATATAATCCTTTTAATATGCAGATTCATCGAATTGAGACATATGAAAATACAAATGACGGTTTGAAACCATTGTATCAGGCAGGTGATCGGATTGAATAAAATTATCATTACTGACATTGCTTTGCAGGACAGGGAAATCCGGCTTTCCTGCCTGGTGTCCGGCCAAAGGCTTTTAGAAGCCCGCTGTCAGCATTTGGATGCAGAGAGCATTCTTGGAAATATCTACATCGGACGGGTTCAGAAGGTGGTAAAAAATATCCGCGCCGCTTTCATAGAAATTGCACCGGGATTTTCCTGCTATTATCCATTGGATGAGAGCAGCCATCCGATATTCGTCAAAAAAATTCCCTCTCCGAATCTGGTTCAGGGAGACGAACTGCTGGTTCAGGTACAAAAGGAAAGCGTCAAAACCAAAGCTCCGACTGTAACGACGAACCTGAATCTGACCGGCCGCTATGTGGTACTGACTTCGGAGAACAAAAGAATAGGCGTTTCCTCCAAACTGGATAAAACATTCAGGGAACATTTCAAGGAGCTTTTAGAGGCGCAGAATTACCATGATTTTGGCGTGATTGTCCGCACAAATGCAAAAAGTGCATCGGATGAGGAAATTTTGTCAGAAATTGACTGGCTTGCAAAACGGCTTTCCGATATTGCAGGAAAGGCGGGGCTGAGAACCTGCTTTTCCTGCATGTATCGGGCAAACTCAAAATATATGTCCTATTTGCAGAACTGTTATCAGGAGGATTTGAGTGAGATCGTCACGGATTTGCCGGAGGTTTTTGCCGAAATTGAGACATACCGGCAGCAATATCCGGCTCTGCAGCAGATTCCCATCCGGCTGTATGAGGACAGACTGCAGCCCCTCGCCAAACTCTATAACCTGAAATGCCAGATGGAACATGCACTGATGAAAAAAGTGTGGCTGAAGTCCGGCGGCTACCTTATCATAGAACCGACAGAAGCGCTGACGGTTATTGATGTCAATACGGGAAAAAGTGTGGCAAAGAAAGAACCTCAGAAGCATTTTCTGAATGTCAACCTGGAGGCGGCAAAGGAGATTGCACACCAGCTCAGGCTTCGAAATATTTCCGGTATCATTATCATAGATTTTATCGATCTCGCTTTTGCGGAGGATCAAAAAACGGTTATGGAAGAACTGAGACGGGCTGTAAAAAGTGATCCGGTTCCGGTGCAGGTACTGGATATGACAAAATTGAATCTGGTGGAAATTACAAGGAAAAAAATTGAAAAATCTTTGGCAGAACAGTTGACTTAAAAGATTGTCTGTGCTATTATATTCAAGATGCCGCACAATTAGGTCTAAGTCTGCGCTTTGCAGCACCGAAATTGGCGAGTAATGATAAAATAGGAGGTGCCATATGTACGCAA
>CAZGMH010000189.1:0-3885 GCA_964526765.1 uncultured Eubacterium sp. | reverse complement strand
TCCGTATTATATGCATATGACTTCTTTTTCTTTTTTAGAACATCATCTTATAAACTAAAACCGGCAGGAAACACATCCCCGATGCTTCCTGCCAGCCTGCGCATTCATTCCAATCCAAACACTTTTTCTCCCAATATGCGGATCGCATCCTCAATACAGCCGTCGCAATCCCGCAGCACGTTTCCCGTCCCGACGCCTTTTAATTCCCGGCAGACAATCGATTGATTTTTCCCGCGAAACTCCTGCGCCAATTCCCGGACCAGCTTCATGGTCTGCGGTTTTGTATCGCAGGCGCTCAAATCCCCGGAACTGTTTTTTAATCCGGCAGCCATAAACATTGCCGTCACCGCCCCGCAGGTTTCCATCATGCCGCCCATGCCGGCTCCGAACCCCTCTGAAATCCGAAAAAGCGTCTCCTCGTCGATTCCCAAAAGATCCGAATAGGCGCACAGTACAATCTGCGCGCAGTTATATCCCTTTTTGTGCTTCTCTGCAATCTGCTTTACTCTATCCTCCACAATCTTTTCCCCTGCATTTTTTTCCTCCACGATCTTTTCCCCTGCAATTTTTTTCTCCACGATTTTTTCCTCCACAATCTTTTCCTCCCTGTTTTCTGTTAGTTCTTTCTTCCTTTGTATTCTTACAGGACGTATTTTTGTTATAAAATATAGCAGTAAAAATGGGATTTATCAACAAATCTTTAAAATTTGAGGTAAACAATTGTAAAATTTACCTCAAACAATTATAAAATTTATATGAAAACAATTGTAAAATGCCGGATAAACTGATATAATGTAACGCAGTTACCAAGTTGATACTAAATAACTTTTGCGGTTAAATTAAGGATATCACGAAGCAGTTCCTTAGAAAATACAAATTGGGGAGGAGTATGATTATGAACGCAGTAAATCCTTATCATTTTGTCACAAACTGTATATCCGGGAAATGGAAGATGACAATTCTCCATCATATACACCATTATGGCAAAATCCGTTTTAATGAAACCAAAAAGACCCTGGGCGTCAGTGAAAAAGTCCTGAGCCAGCAGTTAAAAGAACTGACAAAGGACGGGCTTGTAGAGCGGATCCAATATAACACGATCCCTTTAAAGGTCGAATATATCCTGACCCCGCTCGGGGAGGATATCATTCCCGCCCTGGATATTTTATACATATGGAGTATCCGGCGCATGAACGAATTAGATATCCCCATTGACCCGGACGCCTTTAAAGTACATACGGAACTGAAATACAAAGATCAGTTAATGGATATTATGGACAACTATATGAAACACCACACACCAGAAAATGACGTCTGATATTTTTATAAATCTGATTTTTTTACAAATCTGATTTTTTTTACAAATCTGATTTTTTTTACAATTTGAAAAAGACCCGGACATCGGGTCTTTTTCATTCAGGTATCATCCTGGAAACGATAAGGAGCACATATTACGTATTACATATTACGTATTACGCATTACGTATTACGTATTACGCATTACGTATTACGCATTACGTATTATGTATTTCTTATTGCGGTATTACTTTCACAAAAGTTTTGGCTTTCTCTTCGCCCCGCTGGACACGGAGGGCGCCAAGAGCCAAAGACTCCATTTCATTTTCTCCTGCATATACGATAACCGGGGCGATAAACTCCACACGCTTTGCAACTTCCTTTGTAAAATATTCAGAATATGCGATGCCTCCGGTCAAAATGATATTATCTACTTTTCCATCGACATATACAGCCAGTTTTGCAATATTTCTCGCCACATTTAAAATCATGGCATCATAAATCAGTTTTGCCTTTTCATCGCCATCCTTCATCATTTTTTCAACGATTCTGGTATCATTTACGCCAAAGTAGCCCATTAAGCCGCCCTGCGTTTTTACCTTCTTCATCATGGCCTTTTTCCCCATGTCTTCACGGGTTGCCATGTCGATTACCTGGAATGCCGGAAGTCCGCCGGCGCGTTCCGGTGAGAAGGGACCTTCGTCATCAGAAATCATATCGACAATACGTCCCTGATGATGTAATGACAGGGTGATGCCGCCGCCCAGATGCGCAACAATCACAGAAATATCGCCGTATGGCCTGCCCTGTTCCCTGGAATATTTCATTGCTGCGGCGCG
This sequence comes from uncultured Eubacterium sp., assembly GCA_964526765.1. GTDB lineage: Bacteria > Bacillota > Clostridia > Lachnospirales > Lachnospiraceae > Eubacterium_I. Next base: position 1,750 of record CAZGMH010000189.1, on the reverse strand, counting down.
CATGTTCAGATTATGTCCCATGCCTTTTCGCCGCATTTCAGGAAGACCTGTCACCTTTGCAAGCGGTTCCAGCTCATCCACCGTTACCGCATCATAGATATATGCCGGAATATTCAGCTCTTTCCCGATCGCATTTGCGATAACGCCGCCAAGGTTAGAAGCATGTTCATTCTGCGGCGCATAGGTAAGCTGCCAGACCATATCCTCATTTACCTCATAGGCGCCCGCCTCGATCGGCGGAAGCAGACCTCCGCGGGATACGATTGCCGTCAGATCTTCTTTCTTCACGCCATTCTTTTCCATGGTAGCCAAAATCAAATCTTTACGCATCCCATACTGGTCGATGATATTTTCAAACTCTTTTAATTCATCCTGGGAATGCTCGATGCTTTCCACAAACAACGGCGTTTCATCCTGATAAACCGCTATCTTTGTGGATGTAGAACCGGGATTCATTACTAATATTTTTTCCATGTGTATTCCCCCTATTTACCGGCGCTTACCGCAGCGGCAAGTACCAGAGAAAGGAATTTTTCTTTTGCGGAAGAACCTCTGGACGTCAATACGATCGGCACTTTCGAACCAACGATAAAACCTGCCATATTACCTTTTGCAATAACCGTGATGGCTTTCCCCAACACATTGCCAACCTGGATATTCGGGACAAGAATTACATCCGCATCGCCTGCTACCGGGCTGTCAAATCCTTTAATATCTGCAATTTCCTTATCGAGCGCTATATCCAGGGAAATCGGTCCTTCCACGATACAATCTTTGATCTCCCCGTTTAAGTTCATCTGTTTTAACGCGTCCGCCTCTACGGTCTCCGGCATTTTCGGATTTACTTTCTCAACAGCCGCCACAACGCCGATCTTCGGATTCTCATAACCGAGCGCCTTTAAAGTGTCCACCGTATTCTCAATGATCTGTTTCTTCTGCTCCAAAGTCGGATATGTCATCATACCGCCATCGGTTGTCACCAGCAATTTATGGTAATAGGGAAGTTCATCAAATACAAAATGGGACATCACGCGTCCGGTTCCCAATCCGGTTTCTTTATTTACGACCGGTTTCAGGATCTGCGCTGTCTCCAGCTTTCCTTTCATAATAAAATCGCCTTTCCCCTCATGGATCAGGGCTACGGCTTTTTTCGCGGCTTCATCAGGATCCGGGACGTCATAAATATTCTCTTCCGGGATATCCATGCCAAGCTTCGCGCAGATTTCATCAATTTTCGCCTTGTCCCCAACCAGGACCGGTCTTACAATTCCTTCACCCATAGCATGTTCGATCGCTTCCAGCGTATGCTCATCCCCGGCTGCAGCCACAACCACACGCATCGGTTCCGGAAAGCTTTTTACTTTTTCCACTAATACATCAAAATTTTTCAGTACCATTTAAAATATCCTCCTGTTTTTGTTTGAAACCCATTTCTTATGTTTCCAGTGATTAAATTATAACACGGTTTTTTTTTGATTACAACCTAAAAATCAAACAACGTATAATTTGTATAATATATTATGCACGATTTTTGTCTCCCCGCCGCAAAAAAATGAGCCGTATAAAAATTTTTATTTTTATACGGCCCGTACTGCTGTCATATGATTGCTGTTTCTGATATGTCTGTTTCACATTTGTCTGTTTCGTATCTGTCTGTTTCGCATTTTTCCGTTTCGTATCTGTCTGTTTCGTATCTGTCTGTTTCGTATCTGTCTGTTTCGTATCTGTCTGTTTCGTATCTGTCCGTTTC
>CAZGMH010000188.1:0-3885 GCA_964526765.1 uncultured Eubacterium sp. | reverse complement strand
ACAGTTGTCGGCGTGACCGTAACCGATACCCGTCTGGGCGCACTTCCGAGTACTGGCGGTATGGGCGTTGCAGTTGTAACTGTTGCAGGCGTCGGCGCAATGCTGGCATTCGGCGGTTCTTTCATGGCTTTGAGAAAACGCGTTCAAAAATAAGGATGACTGAAACATAATTTCAGAAATAAGGATGACTGAAACATAATTTAAGGAAAACAGGCAGCCGTTCAGCCGCGCCATCTGTCTGTCAGAGGACGCCCCATGAATCTGGCAGACAGATGCAGGCGGCGGAGCCGCTGCAAAAATAGCGGGATGGAGAGGGCAAATGAAAAAAGGAATATTGAGAATCTTAATGGTTGTCATGGCTGTCGGATTTTTGTTTGGATTGTCCATCCTGCTATATCCGCTTCTGGCAAACATCTGGAACAATTACAGGGAGGAACGGCTTTTTGAAGCCTATCTGGAAAACACGGCAAATCCGCCGGAGGGGGAAGATTACAGTGCAGAGTGGGAAGCCGCGTGGAATTACAACAGGGGAATGGAACCTGTCATTCTGCCGGATTCCTTTGTGCAGGCCAGGACGCCCTATACAGAAGATGAGGCGTATGCTTCCTGCCTGAATGTAAACGGGGACGGGGTGATGGGCTACATCAGTATCCCGAAAATAGAGGTAACGCTGCCGATTTATCATTCCACCGAGGAGGAAATACTGGAAAAGGGAGTGGGACATCTCCACGGTTCTTCCCTGCCGGTCGGAGGAGAGGATACGCATACGGTATTGTCGGCGCACCGCGGACTGCCCGGGGCCACTTTGTTTACCGATCTGGATCAGCTTCAGGAGGGGGATCAGTTTTATCTGTATATTCTGGATGATGTGCTTGCCTATGAGGTGGATCAGATTCTGGTGATCGAGCCGGAAGATACCGAAGCATTACAGGTCGAGGACGGGCAGGATCTGGCGACGCTGCTGACCTGCACCCCCTACGGCGTAAATACCCACAGACTGCTTGTGCGCGGTCACCGGGTACCATATGACCCGGAGGAGGAAGCCGAACAGGGCAGGGAAGTAGTCCACAGTGTCAATACAAATTATATCTTATGGGTGACTGCGGGATTGAGCGTTACGATCGTCGTGATCGTAATCATTCCCCGGGCAGTGCGCAAAAAGAGGGAGAACAGGAGAGCGAGAGATGGAGAAAATGAAACGTGATAAGAAAATGAGATACAGATGGATCCCTGCTGCGCTGGCATTATGCATCATCTGTTGTCTGCTGCCCTGTTTCGGAGCAAAGGCGCAGGCTCATACCTCTGAGGAAAACAGCCTGACCGTGTATTACCGGTATGGGACAGAAGATATCTGCCTGCAGGATCTGGAAGTACGCCTGTATTATGTGGCGGATATGGATACGGATTCCTGTACTTTTACGGCGGCGGAACCGTTTGCGGACCTGTGTACGCCCGGACAGATGGAACACCTCGATGTGGCGGCAAATAACGCCGCATTGTCCGAAAAACTGCAGGAATACGTAAAAAAGAATCAGATACAGCCGGATCTGACCGCGCGTACCGATGAAAAAGGCGCCGCCTCATTTGCGGATATCAGACAGGGTCTGTATCTCCTGGAATCCGATCAGACCGGAGAGTATGAGACATTGCCGGGATTGATCTGTATTCCGCAGAAAAATGAAACGGGAAGCGGATGGTTGTACCAGGCGGAGGTATACGCAAAGGTTTCGCATATAAATTCCGGCCAGGAGATCACAGATGAGGCAGTGACGCCGTCATCGGACAGAAAGGGCGTCGTCCAGCCAAAGACGGGAGATACGTCCCCTCTTAAGACGTTGACCATCGCGCCTCTGGTATCAGGCGCGGTAGCATTTTTCCTCATAAAAAAGAAAAAGAAAAAATCTTCCTGCGCTGCAAAAGAATAAAAGGGCATCATCCGGAATATTGTTTCCGGTAAGCGGCGGGAGTCATTTTTGTCCTTTTTTTAAACAGCCGGATAAAGTATTCGGGGGCTTCGTAGCCTACGTTTGCGCTGATGGCGGATATGGACAGATTCGTATGAGCCAGCATATCCTGCGCGTGTTCGATCCTCACCCGGTGTACAATTTCCGTAAAGGTCATGCCGGTGGTTTCCCGGATGAGCCTTGATGTGTATTCCGGTGTATAGTGGAACCTTGCGGCCACATCCTCCAGGCAGACAAAATTATAATTATCCTGGATGTATTGCAGCAGGGCAAACCGCTGCACATCGGTTTTCGATTCGAACACAGGCATTTCAGCCGTGTTTTCATAATTGCGGATGAGCAGTCCGAAGACCAGGGAGAGGGTGTTCCCGATCATCTGTTCGTGATACAACTCCTGGTTTGCCGTTTCCATGAGCATGTACAGAAAGGCGCGCCGTATCTCATAATCGCTCCCGGTATGGAATATGATATAATCATTTGCCCGCTTCGCATAAATGTTATTTAAGAGGAAAGAGGAAATGATATTCTGGCTGTTTAAAAAGGTATAAAAAATATTGTGCAGCGTATCTTTGTGAATGAGTACGTTGATCACAATGCTGTCGTTGTCCACCAGTATGGCATGTTCAATCCCGGGCGGGATCATGCAGACGTCCCCGGAGTGCATTTCAAATTCCGTGTGCATCAGATTCTGGCGGCATTTGCCGTCATATACAAAAAATAATTCAAAAAAAGTGTGGGCATGAAAAATAGCGGGGCTGTAGCGGTTGTGCTTGACGGCGAGGATCTCCCGATCTGAATCCGGATGGAAAAAGAACGCGTCCTCAAAACGGGGAGGGATCGTTTCCGGAAGTTCGGGAATCAGCAGGTGCCGCCTGCGCACGTCTTCCATATCCAGGGAGGACAGAAAGGTCTTCAGCGTATCGGGATTCTGTCTGGCGTCATAATATTTTTTATAAAATTTTTCATCTTCGTTCATTTCATATATGTAAAGCTTCAATGTATTTAAATCCATGAAAAAGTTCTCCTTTTGCGGATGCGGTATCACAGATCCGGCCGTTTTTTTCTGTTAATATGGAAATTATATTCCGGATATCAAAAAAAGTCAATTTAAAGTGAAAAAATTAAGAAATGCCGTTCAGATGAGTCAGATGGAAAGAAAACGGATAATGAAAAATGATTTACTTCCGGCGCACAGGGCATTATAATGGAAAAAGCAGGGAGGAACGAAAACCAATGATACAGGCGGGGATACTATGACAGTTATTCAGATGGAATGTTTTGTGGAGGCGGCAAAGATGCTGAATTTCACGAAAGCGGCGGAAAATTTGTATATGAGCCAGCAGACGATGAGCAGGCAGATCAGGGCGCTGGAAAAGGAACTTGGATTTCCGGTGTTTGAACGCAAAAATGTGGGAGTCAGGCTGACGGCGGCGGGCGGCATTTTATATCATGAGTGGAAAGAACTTCTGGAAAAGTACCGCAGTTCCGTGGACAGGGCGAACGACCTGTACTACGGGGAACAGAAAAATATCCGCATCGGCGTGTCGGATATGGGAAATATCGTGTCGCGTGTGACCCGCACGCTGCTGGCGTTTAACGAAAAATATCCGGATCTGAGCGTGGAATATGAGGTAGGCTCTTTCCCGGCGATGCGGGAGAAGCTGGAACAGGGGAGGATCCACATGATCATCACCTTTGGGGCGGAAATATTGCATGAGCGCAGCCTGCGTATGATACGGGTGAACGATACGGAATTCCGGGTGGGGATCGTGATGAGCAAAAAACATCCCCTGAACCGGAAAAAGAATCTGTCCATACAGGATATTCAGTATGAGCCCATTGCCGTGCTGAGCCGGCAGCTGTCCAATGATCATCATGACCGTATCCAGGAATGGTTCTGGCGGCATGAAATCTTTCATCC
>CAZGMH010000187.1:0-3904 GCA_964526765.1 uncultured Eubacterium sp. | reverse complement strand
CCGCAATTTTGTATAACGGCATAAGTGCTTGAAAAAGGGGGATTCTTAGACTATAATAAGTAAGAATGACTAAAATTAAGAGGTAAAATTATGAGGGCTTTGAGATACCGAATGAAAACGCTGTTTAAATACAAAGATCTGATAGGAGAGCTGGTGGAACGGGATTTAAAGTTGAAATACCGCAAAAGCTTTCTGGGATATGTGTGGAGTGTGTTAAACCCGCTGTTGGTTATGCTGGTATTGACGATCGTATTCTCGACAATGTTCAGCAGGAATATTGAGAATTATCCGGTATATCTGTTGTGCGGGCGTACGTTGTATGATTTTCTGAAGTCAAGCACGAACAATGCGCTGAGGTCGGTCACGGGCAACGCGCAGCTTTTGAAAAAGACTTATGTGCCGAAATATATTTTTACGCTGGCAAAGGTGACAAGCTGCATGGTAGATATGGTGCTGTCCTTTGGGGCGCTGGCGATTGTGATGGTGATTACCGGAGCAAGATTTTATTGGACGATTTTGCTGTTTCCGCTTGTGGTACTGCAGATTTACATTTTCTGCTGCGGGCTGGGATTTCTGCTGGCGATGATGAATGTGTTTTTTAGGGATATCCAGTATATTTACCAGGCGGTGATGACGGCATGGCTGTATCTGACGCCGATTATTTATCCGCTGGAGAGGCTGCCGGAAAAAGTGCAGTTTGTTGTCAAGGCATTTAATCCGTTGTATTATTATGTGGCGCAATTCAGAGATTTGATTTACTATGGGAGAATTCCCGGGCCGAGAATTTTCTGGGGCGGCTGGCTGATTGCCTTTCTGATGCTTTTCATCGGGGTATGGGCGTTCCAGAAAAAGAAAGACCAGTTTATTCTTTATATTTAGCGGACGGAGGCAAAGATGGCAAAATACGCGGTAGAGGCAAATAATATAACGGTGCGGTTTAACCTTTCAAATGAGAAAGTGGATAATCTGAAGGAATATGCGATTAAGCTGGCAAAGCGAGAGTTGATGTTTCAGGAGTTTCTCGCTTTGCAGGATGTGACGCTGAAGGTGAAAAAAGGGGAAGCGTGGGGGCTGATCGGAACGAACGGCTCCGGTAAATCCACACTTTTGAAGGTCATCAGCGGTATCCTGAAACCATATAAGGGCGATGTAAAAGTGCGGGGAAATATTGCCCCGCTGATCGAGTTGGGCGCCGGATTTGACGGAAACCTGACGGCGAGGGAAAATATTTTTATGAACGGCACATTGCTTGGGCATTCGAAAAAGTTCATGGGAGAGCATTTTGAGGAAATCGTAGAATTTGCTAACATTAAGAAATTCCTTGACTCCCCGGTGAAGAATTTTTCCTCCGGTATGAAGGCGAGGCTTGGCTTTGCGATAGCGACGGTAGTGAATCCTGAGATCCTGATCGTGGACGAGGTGCTGGAGGTGGGAGATTACCGCTTCCGTAAGAAATGTAATGAGAGAATGACGGAGATGCTGGCAGGAGGGACGACCCTGCTCTTTGTGTCTCACAATATCAATTCTGTGCGTAACCTGTGCGACCATGCAATCTGGCTGGATAAGGGCGCTGTGCGGATGTCCGGGCTGGCAGAAGAGGTGTGCGATGCCTATAAGCTCGAGCAGGACAAGCTGGAGAAAGAACGTAAGGAGCGTAAAAAAATGAGAGAGAGAAAAAAACGCGGTGATGATTATGATTATTTGATCGTGGGCGCGGGATTGTTCGGGGCGGTATTTGCCCATGAGATGAGAAAGTCCGGTAAGCGCTGCCTGGTGATCGACCGGAGGGATCATATCGGCGGGAATATTTATACAGAAGATGTGGACGGCATCAATGTGCATAAGTATGGCGCGCATATTTTCCATACCAGCGACAAGGAGATATGGAAGTATGTGAATCAGTTCGCCGAGTTTAATAATTACATCAATTCTCCGGTGGCGGTTTACAAGGATGAACTGTATAATCTGCCGTTTAATATGAATACGTTCAGTAAAATGTGGGGAATCCGTACGCCGGAGCAGGCAAAGGCGAAAATCGCAGAGCAGATTGCGGATCTGCATATCACGGAACCGAAAAACCTGGAGGAGCAGGCGCTTTCCCTGGTAGGAACGGATGTTTATGAAAAACTGGTCAAGGGTTATACCGAGAAACAGTGGGGGCGCGACTGCAAGGAGCTTCCGTCCTTTATCATCAAGAGACTGCCGCTGCGTTTTACCTACGACAATAATTATTTTAATGACCGGTATCAGGGAATCCCGATGGGAGGCTATACGCAGATCATAGAGCAGCTTTTGGAATATTCAGAGGTTATGACGGGGGAGGATTTTGAGGGCTTCCACGAAAGACACCCGGAGGTCACTTACGGTAAGCTGCTGTACACCGGTATGATTGACGAATATTTTGGTTATAAGCTGGGGCATCTGGAATGCCGCACCGTGCGCTTTGAAACCGAGCGCCTTGCGCTGGAGGATTATCAGGGCAACGCGGTGGTCAATTACACGGAGAGGGAAGTGCCGTATACCCGTATCATTGAGCATAAGCACTTTGAGCCGGAGAAGGAAAAAGCGGAGCCAAAGGACTTCACAGTGATTTCCAGAGAATACGCCGAAGAATGGAAGCCGGGCATGGAGCCTTACTATCCGGTAAACGATGAGAAAAACAGTAAGCTGTATGAACAGTATCGTGCGCTTGCGGACAAGGAAGAAAATGTTATATTCGGCGGGCGCCTGGGGCATTATAAGTATTATGATATGGATCAGGTGATCCGGGCGGCGCTGGATTGCGTGAACGAGGAGTTAAAGAGGTAGGGAGATAACATGGTTTTGAAAAGGTCGGGGAGCCAACAATGATCATTATGTTTGGCGATCATCTTCCCAATTTTTCGGATGGCTTTTATGATGAGATCATCGAGGGGCTGGGCGAATGCAACTGCTGAGGAACTCAGGGAGCAGATGCCGGTGATCGGCGGCGCAGAAGTAATGACATCTGGCGGAGTATGGTATCCACGCAGCAGCCTTCCGGGAAATTTGGCGGAAATGATAAATTCATACGAGATTCTGCAATATAATAATATGTTTGCGAAAAAACAAAGAATAGATTCGATCTTTACGGTAAATACGGACAAAGGCTGAAATGAAGATGTCATTGAATCCTGAAGCATTCCGTGTTATAATTCGCATATAGAATTCCTCTGTAGAATGGAGGAACAATGAGCAAAAGAAAAACATTACAAGAACTGACGATCAAGGACAATTTCATGTTCGCCGCAGTTATGATGGAGGGTGACAATTGCCGGGAATTTCTGGAGATGGTGCTTGGTATCCCGATCGAGCGGGTGGAAGTAAGCTATGAGAAAAGTATTGTGTACCATCCACAGTATAAAGGGGTACGTCTGGATGTATTTGCAAAGGATGCGGACAACACCCGTTACAACGTAGAGATACAAGTGGCGCAGCAGTATCTGGAAAAACGCGCCCGTTATTACGGGAGTCAGATGGACATGGAATTACTGCACAGCGGAGTACCATATGAGGAGCTGCCGGACACCTATGTGATTTTTATCTGTGACTTTGATCCGTTTGGGGAAAGGAAGTACTGTTATACGGTACGGAAAACCTTCAAAGAGGATGTGGGGACAGAATACCTGGATGGCAGGCATGAGATATTCCTCAGTACTGCTGGAGAAAACAGAGGAGAGGTCGCGGAAGCAATTGTGAACTTCCTGAGGTTTGTGAAAGCCGATCTGGAAAACAGCAGGGCAGATTTTGGGGATGCTTTTGTCAAAAAGCTGCAAAGGAGCGTCGAACAGGTCAAGTCGAACCGTGAAATGGGGGAACGTTATATGGTGTTGGAAGAGATGCTGCGGGTAGAGCGCAGGGAAGGAAAAGCAGAAGGAAGAGCAGA